>DATCXD010000307.1:0-4337 GCA_036566005.1 Micromonosporaceae bacterium
AGCCGGCACAACTCGGTCGGCCGGTCCGGCCACCGATGTTCCACCCGATCCGGCTGCGCGGCCTCACCTTGGACAACCGCGTCGTCGTGTCGGCCATGGACATGTACTCCTCGGCCGACGGCTATCCGGGCGACTTCCACCTCGTACACCTGGGCAGCAAGGCGCTCGGCGGCGCCGGCCTGGTGATGACCGAGATGGTCTGCGTGTCGCCGACCGGCCGGATCACGCCCGGCTGCACCGGCCTGTGGACCGACGAGCAGCGCGACGGATGGGCCCGCATCGTCTCCTTCGTACACGCCGAGTCCGCCGCCAAGATCGGCGTCCAGCTCGGCCACTCCGGTCGCAAGGGCTCGACCCGGCTGATGTGGGAGGGCATGGACGACCCGCTGCCGGCCGGCAACTGGCCGGTGGTCGGGCCGTCGGCGGTGCCATACCGGCCGGGGAACCAGATCCCCCGCGAACTGTCCGTGGCCGAGATGGCGGCGATCCGCGACGAGTTCGTCGCGGCCGCGCGTCGGGCCGCCGACGCCGGCTTCGACCTCCTCGAACTGCACTGCGCGCACGGCTACCTGCTCTCGTCGTTCCTGTCGCCGCTCACGAACCGGCGCACCGACTCCTACGGCGGCTCGCTCGCCGGCTGGTTGCACTATCCGATCGACGTATTCGACGCCATCCGCGCGGTGTGGCCGGAAGATCGGCCGATGAGCGTACGGATCTCGGCCACCGACTGGGCACCGGGCGGCATCGACGTTGACGAGGCGATCGAGATCGCGCGGACGTTCGCCGACCATGGCGTGGACGCCATCGACGTGTCGACCGGGCAGGTCGTGTCGGACGAGCGGCCGGCGTTCGGGCGGTCGTATCAGGTGCCGTACGCCGACGCGATCCGCAATGCGCTGGCCACGTCACACCCGAACGTCGCCGTCATCGCCGTCGGTGCGATCTCCTCGTACGACGATGTGAATTCACTGTTGCTCGCCGGCCGGGCGGACTTGTGCGCTCTCGGACGTACCCATCTCTATGACCCGCAGTGGACGCTGCACGCGGCCGCGGACCAGGGCTATCCGATCGCCTGGCCGAAGCCGTTCGCGGCCGGCAGCCGGCGCCCGCAGACCGGCCGTAGCGATGGCCCGAAACCGCGCCTCGATCTCGTCCGCGATCCGCTCGCCGGGGTAACCCGCCACGGCCGCTGGCGGCCGAGCGCGTCGGAGGTCGCCGAGACCAGCCCCGATGGGTAACGGGTTGGCCCAATGCGTGCGACGACTCTTCCGCTGACCCGCCATCGGACGTTAGGTTTATGCCACCCCCGATAAGGCGCGAACGTGGCCAGATCGGGCGACTTGCTCTGGTAAGTACCGATTCTGCAGCATCCCGATTCGGACGAGACATTCCCATGGCCGAACGGCACCAGCACGGCAACAGGAGCCACAGGTGAGCGTGCAACCGACGACATTTCGCGGTTTCGCGAATCCGGTCGACCCGACCGCGGCGGAGCTGCGGACATGGGCCTACTACCCGGATTCCGTCGCGCTCGAGGACATGCCGCCCTACTGGGACCTGCTGGTCGCCGGTGACCGCCTGATCCCGACGATCTTTGCGTTGGCCATGGACCCCGACTGCCCGGCCCGCCGGTTCGCGATCCACTGCCTCTACATCTATGCCGCCGACGGCATCCGCACCGATTTCAGCGCCCACCCGAAACGCCGCCTGCACAAGCTCGTCAAGCGTGCCGAGGCCGAGGGCGACGAGGCGATGCGCACGTGGGCGTACAACGTCCGGGTGCTGCTCGCCCGCCCGCAGATCTTCGATTTCCGGGACTGGTGCGAGGGCGGCCTGGTCCGGTCGCGCCGCCGGCTCGGCTGAGCCGTCACCGCTGCGGCGTTCCTAGCAGTCGTCGCTGCGGTGCCCCTGGCAGTCGCAGCTGCGGCGTTCGTGGCAGTCGCCGCGCATCCTGCATAGCGCGGCCATGTGCCGGATCCTCCGACATGTCAGGCATTCAACACCAGACATGATTAGTCGGTACGAACGACGGACGGCCTGAGGCGAGCGCCAGAGGCAGCTAGCGTCTAGATAGAGCGATTCCGGCAAATCGGAAATGCCCTCAAGAACGGAGATGTCATGGGTATTAGCGACATGGTCGCCAAGGCCAAGGACGCGCTCAGGGGCCACTCCGGCAAGGCTGACCAAGGTGTCGACAAGGGCGCGGACATGGCCGCTAACCGGGCCGACGACATGAGCGGTGGCAAGCACTCGGACCAGATCGACAAGGGTCGCGACATGGCCGCCGACAAGAGCAAGGACGCCATGGACAAGTTCGGCGACGATGCCTAGGGAGAGTCCCCGTCGAAGATCATCCATCGATCAGCCGCGCCGCCGCCGCCAGCCCGGGCTGGGTTCCCGGCGGTCACGGACGGTTTGGTCGTGTCGGCAACGGGCGCCGCGACGAATCATCGTCGCGGCGCCCGTTGTGTCATGCCTGGTTGATCAGCTCATGCCTGGTTGATCCTTGTTGTCAGCCGCCGTTGGCCGGTCGGCGTGGCCGCCAGACGACGAGCGCGGTCGTCCGTTCGTAGACCGGCGCCAGATCGCGGGTCGGATAGGCGGCCATCGACTGCACCTGGGCCAGCCGCTGGTGAGCATCCGACAGGTCGATTTCCAGGTCCATGATCCGGCGCTGCAGATCGACCACCAGCTTCTCCAGATCGATGATCCGGCGTACGCCTTCGAGGCTCACGCCATCGTCCTGACTCAGTCGCTGGATCTCGCGCAGCAGGACGACGTCCCGCTCGCTGTAGCGGCGGCCGCCGCCCGGCGTCCGGGCCGGTGACACGAGCCCCAACCGGTCATACT
Source organism: Micromonosporaceae bacterium (assembly GCA_036566005.1). Lineage (GTDB taxonomy): Bacteria > Actinomycetota > Actinomycetes > Mycobacteriales > Micromonosporaceae > DASQPR01. Next base: position 2,851 of record DATCXD010000307.1, read on the forward strand.
GCCGCAGCGTCTGCGGATGCATCCCGGCCAGCCGTGCGGCCACGGAGATGATCAGCACCTTGGCATCGGACGCATGATCAACCGACGCGACCACTCGTTTGTCTCGTTCAGACATGGTGCAACCGGCTCTCCAGCTGTTGCCGTGGCGCTGGCGGAGTCGCGGCGGCGAACTCGTCGAGCGCCTTTCGGGCCTCGGCCGACACATCCTTCGGAACCACCACGTCGACGGTCACCAGCAGGTCGCCGACCGTCTTGTCACGACGGACGATGCCCTTGCCGCGAACGCGGAGCGTACGGCCGCTGGGCGTCCCCGGCGGCACGCGGAGGGTCACCGAACCGTCCAGAGTCGGGACTCGGAGGTCCACGCCGGTGACCGCTTCCACGAACGTGATCGGCACGGCCAGCGTCAGATCGTCGCCGTACCGTCCGAACAGTGAGTCGTCTCGTACCTTGATCAGGACGTACAGGTCGCCGGGTGGGCCACCGCGCTCACCCGGTTCGCCGCGGCCGGCGATACGGATGCGCTGCCCATCGGCCACACCGGCCGGAATGCGGATCGTCATGGTTCGGGTCTTCGTGACGCCGCCGGTGCCATGGCATTCCGGGCATTTCTCGTCGACGACGGTGCCGACGCCCTGGCAGTTGCGGCACGGCTCGGACAGGCTGAACGCGCCCTGGTTGTTCGTGACGAGACCGGAACCCTGGCACACCGGACAGGTGCGCGGCGACGTACCGGGCTTCGCGCCGCTGCCGTGGCAGGTGTCGCAGACGCCCGGAGCGCGCAACGTGATCGGCATGGTCACGCCGCGTACGGCATCGCCAAAGTCGAGGGTCACCTCGGCCTCGACGTCCCGGCCGCGGGTCATGCCCGGCCGGCGCGCGGTGCGGGTGGAGCCGCCCGAAAAGATCGAGCCGAACAGGTCGGAGAAGCCGGCGCCGCCGAACCGCCGGTCACTCGCCGTCGCCGTTGCGTCGCCGAAGATGTCGCTCATGTCGAAGCCGCCGGTCGGTGCTCCGGCACGCGTCGACCGCCGGAACGCACCCGAGCCGAACAACTGCCGCATCTCGTCGTATTCGGCCCGCTTACGCGGATCGGACAGCACGTCATTCGCCTCGGACACGGCCTTGAACCGCTCCTCGGCGTCGCGGTTGCCGGGGTTGCGGTCCGGGTGCAGTTCGCGTGCGAGCTTGCGATAGGCCTTCTTCACATCGTCGGCCGACGCGGACTTGCTGACGCCGAGCACGGCGTAGAAGTCCTTCTCGATCCAGTCCTTGGAACTCAATGAGCTACCTTTCGCTCACGGCCGTGGGGGTAACACCTGACACGCACCTCGCGGCTGCGCTACGCATCGGCTGACCAATACGCCTCGCGGCTGCGCTACGCATCGGCTGACCAACGCGCCGCGCGGCTGCGCTACGCATCGGCTGACTCATGCGCCTCGCGGCTGCGCTACGCATCGGCTGACTCATGCGCCTCGCGGCTGCGC
>DATCXD010000336.1:0-3229 GCA_036566005.1 Micromonosporaceae bacterium
CGCGATCGATGCGATCGCGCCGCCGCCGTTGCGCCACGCCGCGAACGCGAGCAGCGTCGCCGGCGCGGCGACCAGGTCCGGCTCGGCGCGGCGGACGATGTCCGTCCAGAGGTCAAGGCTGCCCTCGACGTTACGGTCAACGCGCTCCCACGCGTAATCGCGCACCGGCACGCTGACCAGGAGCAGCGCCAGCCACGCCAAGGCATCGTCGTCGAGTGGCGCGATCGCACCGATGCGGGCGTTCGCCTCGTCGACGGCTCGGACGCCGGCGTCGTACACCGCGGCACGGGCGAGGTTGGCGCACTCCACTTCCGTGGCGCGATCGCCGTCGGACGCCGGGTGGCCAGCATCCGACGTCCGGCGGCCGGCGTCGTCGATCAGGTCACGTAGACGCTGTTCGGCCCGCTCGGACGCCGCCCGCATGGCGATCCGTGCGAGGCCGCCGACCGGCGCCAACCGCGCCTCCAATTCACCACGGGACGCGGCCGGGCTCAGTCCCGCGTACGTCGCCTCGGCGGCCAGCGCTGTGGTCGCGACGTCGTACGGAGTGCCGGCCGGCGGGCAGCAGTCCGGCCGCCGGCATACGTAGGACCAGTACCGGCCACCGTCGGCACGGAGCGCGTCGGACACCGTGACCCGCCGCTCCTCGAGCGACTCCCGGAGCACGTCGACGGCCGGCCGCACCTCGGCATCCGCGCCGTACGCCACGATCAGCGCCGAGTCGACCCGTTGCCGAGCGACGACCGTCGCGAGATGACCCGCGACCGCCGCGATCTCGTCGGTCGCCGGCACGTCGGCCCGGGCCTGGAACACGACGCGTCGGTCACGCATTGCGATGACGACGATGCTCCGCTCGGGCGTGAACCCGAGGAGATACGGCACCACGGCGAGCACGTCGGTCGGCGTCTTCACGGCCGGCAGTGAGATATCCATGCCGGCCAGCGTGCAGCGACGATCGCTCGGGCGGAACGCCCGGCACGCCAGCCTGTGGACAACACGCCGCCATCCACCGGACCGGCGCCACCGAACAGCGGATTCAGCCCAGGCCACGGCGATGCTGAGACTGCGTACGCCGGTTCGCGTTCACGGTCGGTCCGGCGCGCGTGGGCTCGGCACCCCGGCCCCGGACCGACTCGGCACCCCGGCCCGGGACCGACTAGCGTGCGCAGCGTGGACCTCGCCTACCTGCGCGCGCACCCGGAACACCTGCCGACGTTCCTGACGCATCAACGCATCCGCGAGACACCCGTGCACGGCGGCTCGATCAGCAACGCCGCCCGGCTCACGCTCGACGACGGTGCATCGGTCTTCGCGAAGCGCTGGCCGGAGCCGGCTACGTCCGCCGATCGGACGAGCGTGACCGGCGACCACGAGTCGACCCGGCCGGACGGATTCTTCGAGGCCGAGGCGGCCGGCATCGACTGGCTCCGGATCGACGGAGGTGCAGCGCTGCCGGACGTCATCGCCGCGTTGCCGGACATGCTTGCGCTGGAGTGGCTCGAGGAGGGCAGCCCAACGGCATCGGCCGCCCGCGCCTTCGGCGCGTCGCTCGCGCGTACGCATCGCGCCGGGGCGCCGCACTTCGGAGCGGCGTGGCCCGGGTTCATCGGCGCGCTGCCACTGGACAACACGCCGAGCGCCGGGCCGTGGTCGCGGTGGTTCGGCGAGCGCCGGCTCATGCCGTACCTGCGCATGAGTGTGGACCGCGGTGCGTTGGGCCCAGCGGACCTGGCCGCGGTCGAAGCTCTGGTCAGTGACATCGCCGAGTACGCCGCGGAGGCCGACGACGAGCCACCGGCCCGGATCCACGGCGATCTCTGGCCCGGCAATCTGCTGTGGTCGACCGGGGGGCCGGTCTATCTGATCGACCCGGCGGCTCACGGCGGGCACCGGGAAAGCGATCTCGCGCAGCTCAGCCTGTTCGGCGGCGCCGCCTACCTGAGCGACATCATCGCCGGCTATCAAGACGAATGGCCGCTATCGCCCGGATGGTCGTCTCGGGTACCGCTGCACCAGTTGCATCTCCTCCTCGTGCACACCGCCCTGTTCGGTTCTGGGTATCGGGATGTTGTGATGGCCGCCGTACGCGCTACCGTCGAACGATGAGCAGTGGCGCACTGATCGACTCGTACGGCAGGACCGCCGTCGACCTGCGAGTTTCACTGACCGATAAGTGCAATCTGCGGTGCACCTACTGCATGCCGGCCGAGGGGCTCGACTGGCTGCCGCGGGCCGACGTGCTCACCGACGCCGAGGTGGTCCGGCTGGTCCGCATCGCGGTGGAGCGTCTCGGCATCCGGGAGGTCCGGTTCACCGGCGGCGAACCACTGCTGCGCAAGGGCCTGGTCGACATCGTTGCCGCCACCGCCGCCCTCCGGCCGCGGCCGAACATCTCGCTGACCACCAACGGCCTGGGGCTCACCCGACTCGCCGGCCCGTTGGCCGAGGCCGGCCTCGATCGCGTCAACGTCTCGGTCGACACGCTCGATCCGGCGCGTTTCGAAGCGCTGACCCGCCGCGACCGGCTCGCGGACGTCCTGGATGGGCTGACCGCGGCCGCCGACGCCGGACTCGTGCCAGTGAAGATCAACTCTGTGCTCATGCGCGACATCAACGAGGACGAGTCGGCCGACCTGCTTCGCTTCGCGCTCAAGAATCGCTACGAACTGCGCTTTATCGAGCAGATGCCCCTCGACGCGGGCCACATCTGGGATCGTCACACCATGGTCACCGCCGAGGAGATCCTCGCCCAGCTGTCGGCCGAGTTCACGCTGTTGCCCGATCCGTCGCACCGCGGCGCGGCACCGGCCGAAACGTGGCTCGTTGACGGATATCCCGATGCGAAGGTCGGCATCATCGCCAGCGTCACGCGACCGTTCTGCGGCGATTGCGACCGGACCCGGCTGACCGCCGACGGCCAGGTGCGCAACTGCCTCTTCGGCCGCGACGAGTCCGATCTGCGGGCCGCGCTGCGAGATGGCCGCGACGACGACGAGATCGTCGCCATGTGGCAGCGGGCGATGTTCATCAAGCTACCCGGGCACGCCATCAACGATCCGAGCTTCCTGCAACCGAGCCGGCCCATGTCCGCGATCGGCGGTTGAACCGTCCATGGCCGACGATCGGATGACTCTGGTGCGCTACTTCGCGGGCGCTCGCGCCGCCGCCGGCTGCCCGGAGGAGAAGGTCACCGGGGCGACCCTGGAGTCGGTCATCGCCACGATCTCGC
>DATCXD010000372.1:0-2265 GCA_036566005.1 Micromonosporaceae bacterium
CGGCCAACGCGCCGGCCTGCAGTGCGCGGGCGAGCCCAACGGCGTTGCGCTCCGCCGTGCCGGCCGAAATCTCGTCGACGGACTCGTCGTCGGCGAAACGCTCGGCGTAGTCGCCGACGGTCTCGTCGTCGGCGATGGCAAGTGGCCGACCGGCCGCCAGAAGCAGGAGTGTGACCTCATGCTCATCGGTGTCGGCCGCGACCGCGACGCCGGTCGTGCCGCCGGAGCGCTCGGCGAGCAGGCCGCCCAGTTCCGCGTACCCCCACGCATCATCGGTGATGTCGCACAGGTCGAGCAGGCGCCCGGCATCGTCGACGACGGCCGCGGTCAGCCAGTCGCTGTCGCCGGCCGAGCGCGCGGGCGACTCGGTCGTGGCCAGTCCGCAATACACACGCATGAGCGCCACGGCGTCGTCCTCCTTCGGGAGACTGGTAGCGACAGCCTCGAGGCTGCTTCATAGCCGGTGCCAGGAATGATGGTCCCTGGATCGGGGTCAGTCGCGCCAGTCCACGACGGCGGAGATTTTTCCGATGACGGTCCGCCAGCCGAGACTCGCGGTCTCCGCGCCGATCTTTTTCAGCTTGCGACGGGCGAAGAATGACCCGAGACCGCCATCGGTCGTGGCTCGCAGCGCATCGTCGAGGTCGTCCAGCGGCGAACCCGGGGCGAGCGCTAACACCACCGGCTCGATTCGCAATGCGTGGCCGAGGTCACGCGCCAACTGTCCGGATCGGACCAACAACTCCGGATCCCATGCATCGTGGCCTCCTCGCAGGTTCTTGACGACCAGGTCCAACTCGTACGTGTCGTCCGGCAACGACACTACGTACTCGGACCGGATGCCCTGCGTCACCGAATCCCATGTATCGATCTGTTGCAGATCGTGCTCGGCGTCGGACAGCACGAATTCGACCAGGGACTCGACCGACCGGAACACCAGCAGGTGGCCGCCGTGACTCAGGAAGAGCGGCACCTCCTCAACTACGTCGCCGGCGGATTCGTCAACCTCGTCGACGGCCTCTTCGTCGAGGTCCTCGTCGAAGTCCTCGTCAACCTCGTCCTCGGCCCGGTCCTCATCGGCAAGATCGTCAGTGATCTCGGCCTCATCCAGCAGGTCGCCATCGTCGTCGAGTTCGACGGAAGTGCCCCGACGGCGCGCCATCGGCACCTCGTCCTCGCGCCCGGACACGTCCGCTGGGGTGATCTCAGTGTTCTGGCGATATGCCCGCAATGTGTAGCCGGCGCCGCCGGGCAGCGCAATCTCCAACGGGTCGACGCGGACGCGCTTCCAGAAGCGGTCCACGGTCGCCGTCCGTTCGGGTTCGTGGCCGAGGTCGTCGACGGCGTCGGGCGCTTCGTCCCTGGTGTCGTCCTCGTCGTTCGCGTCGTCGGAGTCGAGCGGGTCCTCCGTGAACGGGATCGACTCCTCGTCGTCGGGCTGAACTGGCTCGTCGGCATTGGGCCGACCAGCGGGCGGACGCGCCACGAAGACCTCCGTACTAGGGACTTGGGCGGTGACTCTGCGCACACCCTAGTCGTATCGGCTTCAGGGCGCAGAATACGCCCCTGACCTGCGGTTTTGATGGTTCCGGCAAATACCCTATTAGCCGGATTCAGTGGTACGTTTCGTACGGCTCAGACCGGAACGTCGACCGGACGACTCGGCGACGCAAATGGTCGCTGCGCCCGAAACGCCCGGGATTAGACGCCTTTGGGATGCCAGACGGTCTTCGTCTCCAGCAGCGCCGTCAGCCGCCGGGTGCCCGGGTCTTCGGTCCAGTTCGTGCGTCCATCGGGCCGAATCACCCGTTTGAGGTTCTCGGCCGCGGCCACCTCCAGCTCGATGGCGAGTGCCGGGTCATCGACCCCGGTCAGGTCGATCGCATTGACGTCCATGTGCGCGGCGAGATGCGGCGCCGTTTCGGCCACCCGGCTGGTGAGCACGTTGACCACGCCACCGGGCAAATCGCTCGTCGCCAACACCTCGGAGAGCGTGATCGCGGGCAACGGGTGCGCCTCGCTGGCGAGCACGACGGTCGTGTTGCCGGTCGCGATGGCCGGCGCGACGACGCTGACGAGTCCGAGCAGCGGTGCCGCGCCCGGCGCCACGATGCCGACGACACCGGTCGGCTCGGGCGCGCTCAGGTTGAAGTACGGTCCGGCGACCGGGTTGGCATTGCCGTACACCGACGCGATCTTGTCGGTCCAACCGGCATACCAGACCCAACGGTCGATGGCCGCGTCCACGGCACCCGCGGCGGCCGC
>DATCXD010000394.1:0-2033 GCA_036566005.1 Micromonosporaceae bacterium
GGCCGGCATCGCGCGGTCGGCGACCGCGCTCTCCCCGGCCGGCTTCGCCACACGGGCCGAGGCCATGCGGGCGTTGGCGATCCTCCTCGAACTGCGCGGCACCACGTTCCTGCCCGAGGCGGCGATCCGGCGGATCGTGGCGTCGCCGGCCGGTCGCCGGATGTCGGTGGGGATGATCGTCGCGAAACCGGCCGACCTGAGCCAGGAACGGACGATCGGCGACGCGCTCGCGATGCGGCGGGGCAAGGGCTTTCTTGCCATGGCCCGCGCGCTGCACGGGTACGCGTTCGTCGGAGCGCCAGAGGTTCCGGTCACCATCGCCTGGGGCGACCACGACCGGATCCTGATACCGCGACAGGCCACGCGAGCCGAGCAACGATTGCCGCTGGCCACGCACGTGGGGCTGGCCGGCTGCGGGCACGTACCCATGAGTGATGATCCGGAGCTGATCGTGGCGACGATCCTCGCCACGACGGGCGCGGTGGTCAGTCCGGCGTGACCGGCGCGGGTCCGACCGCAGTGGCCGCGCTGCCCGGCGACCGGACGAAGACCAGGTCGTGGATCGAGCGGCCGGCCGCGATGCCACGGCGCTCGAATTTCGTCGGGGGGCGATCCGGCGGCCGCGGCGTGTCGCCGTCGTCCATGTTGCGGAGTCCGGGATCGGCCGTCAGCACGTCGCGCATCTGCTCGGCGTAGTGCACCCAGTCGGTCGCCGCGTGCAGGACGCCGCCCGGCCGCAGCCGGTCACGCATGAGGGCGACGATCTCCGGCCGGATCAGACGGCGTTTGTGATGCCGGGCCTTCGGCCACGGGTCGGGAAAGAACACGTTGATCGCGTCGAGGGATGCCGGGCCGACGCCGTGTCGCAGCAGCTCAACCGCGTCGCCGCGGGCCACCGCCACGTTGCGGATGCCGTCGGTCTCGGCCCGAGCGAGTATCGCGCCGAGACCCGGCGTGTGCACGTCGACGCCGAGGTAGTCGCGCGCCGGATCGGCGGCGGCCATCGCGAGCATCGCCTCGCCCATGCCGCAGCCGATCTCCAGGACGAGCGGGGCATACCGCCCGAAGAGCGCCGTGCGGTCCAACTCGACCGGCGTCGTCTCGTCGATGTCGAATCCGCGGCTCGCCCACAGCCGCGCGAGCGCATCCGCCGCGGTCGGGCTCATCCGGCCCCGTCGCGGATGGAACGTCCGGATCACACCCGGTCGCGGCGCATATTGCCGCGGGGCGTTCTCCGGAGCTGTTTCGATGGGCACCGTACCGAGGTTAGCCGGGGTGGGCGCAGCCAACCGACCTGCGGCACTATGAACGCGGGCCGGCGTTGACTCGTAGATCTCTGCGGAGCTACTCGGATCAACGAGGTTACCCAGACTGACTGGAGAATTCTGTGACGATCTTTGATACCCCGATCCGGCGCCTGTCCGGCGAGGACGCGACGCTCGGCGAGCACGCCGGCAAGGCCCTGCTCATCGTGAACGTGGCCTCGAAGTGTGGCCTGACACCGCAGTACGCCGGCCTCGAAGAGCTGCACGAGCGGCTGGCCGATCGCGGGTTCTCGGTGCTCGGCTTCCCGTGCAACCAGTTCGGCGGCCAGGAGCCGGGCACGTCCGACGAGATCGCCGAATTCTGCTCGGCGACGTACGGAGTGACGTTCCCGATGTACGAGAAGGTCGACGTCAACGGGGCCGACCGGCACCCGATTTACCAGCAGCTGACGCTCGTCCCGGACACGAAGGGCGAGGCCGGCGACATCGTGTGGAACTTCGAGAAGTTCCTGGTCGCCCCGTCGGGTGAGATCGTCGCCCGGTTCCGGCCGCAGACGACGCCCGAGGACCCGGATCTGCTGGCCACGATCGACGGGGTCCTGCCGGCATAGCGGTCGGGCCGTTGTCAGACGCCGTCCGGCTCGACGATCGCCGGGCGGCGCGGGTCCTCCAGCCGGACGACGAGATCGGCGAACGTCTCCGGGGCGACCTCGGCGGCGTACCGCTCGTAGGCCGGCAGTGTCCAGGCGTCGTCCGCCGGCGTGCGGC
>DATCXD010000409.1:0-8453 GCA_036566005.1 Micromonosporaceae bacterium
CGGCATGCGGGCGACGGCGGCCGCCATGGGCTTCGACAGCAGCGCCAGGTCGAGGCGCCACAGGACGAGAAACTTCACGAACCCACCCGCTCGGCGCCCGCGAGGTCGACGTCGAATTCGATCCGCACGTCGTCGCGCACCTTCAATGTGCCGAACATTCCCGAGTACGGCTTGATGCCGAAGGCGGACTGGGTCACGGTGGCCGTACCCCGATATCGATCGGCGTCGGTGTGTTCGACGGCCAGCCGCAACGGTTGCTCGATGCCGTGGATGGTGAGCGTGCCATCGATGGAGCCACCGGCGGCGGACGTGACCACCCGATTCGCGACGAACGCGGCCGTCGGCGACGCGCCCGAGCCGAGGATCCGGCGCATGGTCGCGTTGATCTCGTTTCGGTCGCGATCGGTCAGCGGCAATGCACCGCCGCTGCCCTCTCGTGCGCTGAGCGAATTGAGGTCGACCGTGACGGCCAGGGTCGTGGCGGCGAGATCGTTCGGAACGTGCGTGAGGTCGGCCGACCATGTGGTCACGTCGATCGTGAGGTCGTGACCCGCCTTCGCGGCGAGGCCCTGGCGACCCGTACGGATGATGAGGTGGCCGCAGCCGGGTCCGACCCGCAGGCGACCGATGGGAGCGGTCATAGCTTCACAGTAAATGCCGTTTTGGCCGAGGATTGGCTTCCGCGCAGTTATGGCGCGCCGGGGCGGTCACCGCTGCGGCACACCTCGCGCCGGGGCGGTCACCGCTGCGGCACCTCGCCGAAGAACTCTGGAATGCGTCGAAGGTCGCGCAGCCGGGGTTCGGTCGCGTGCCATCTTCGTCGCTCAATGGGGGATGTCGCTCAATGGTGGATTGGAAGCATTGGGGGATTGGGAAAGCTATGGGGGACTGGGAAGACGCCGCTAACGAAATCGCGGATTTTCGGAATCGCCGAAGGACGGCAGAGAAGGTTTGCGACAGAACGACGAGTGGCGTGATGTCGGGGAGGTATATCCTGACTCCACAATCGCGCGGGCAATTCCTCGCGTACATTCTTGTTGGGGCTTGTGAAAGGCTTGTTGGGGCTTGTGAAAGGCGATTCGTGCCGTCCATCAAGGTCCTCATAATCGTTGGTTGACAACCCCCGAACAGCGTTTCCGGATGACCGCCTCCGCCATTGCTGCGGTGGATCATCGTCATCTGGGCCAGCTATGCCGACACCGGTCAACGCACGCCAATCGCTCCGGTGATCGAGTTGCCTTAGGCCAATGCCGCGTTATGTACGGCTCAGTTAGCTGCCCCTCTGTCGTGGGGGCAGGTTCTCAAGGGGGTGCGCACCATGACGGCGACGCCGACCGATGAACGGCGCAGCGATGCGGACAAGCCGGGCGACGCGGACGAGCGACTCGTCCACATCCTCTGGATGAACGGCGGCCTGGGTTGCGACGGCGACTCGGTGGCGCTCACCGCCGCCACGCAGCCGAGCATCGAGGAGATCGCCCTCGGGGCGCTCCCGGGACTGCCCAAGATCGCGGTGCACTGGCCGCTGATCGACTTCGAATGCGGCCCGGAGCAGGGTGCCGACACCTTCATCGAGTGGTGGCACAAGGCCGATCGAGGCGAACTCGATCCGTTCGTGCTCGTCGTCGAGGGCTCCATCCCCAACGAGGCGATCAAGTCGGAGGGGTATTGGTGCGGCTTCGGCAACAACCCGGCCACCGGCCAGCCAATGACGACGAGCGAGTGGCTGGACCGCCTGGCGCCGAAAGCCACCGCGGTGCTCGCCGTCGGCACCTGTGCGACGTACGGCGGCATCCATGCGATGGCCGGCAATCCGACCGGCGCGATGGGTGTCCCCGACTACCTTGGCTGGGACTTCAAGTCCAAGGCCGGTCTGCCGATCGTCAACGTTCCCGGCTGCCCGATCCACCCCGACAACCTCAGCGAGACGATCCTTTACCTCCTGTATCAGGTGGCCGGTCAGGCGCCGATGATTCCCCTCGACGAGGCGCTGCGCCCACGTTGGCTGTTCGATGCCACGGTCCACGAGGGATGCGACCGCGCCGGCTACTACGAGCAGGGCGAGTTCGCCAGCGAGTACGGCTCACCCAAGTGCCTGGTCAAGCTCGGCTGCTGGGGTCCCGTGGTGAAGTGCAATGTACCCAAACGTGGGTGGATCAACGGCGTCGGCGGCTGTCCGAACGTCGGCGGCATCTGCATCGCCTGCACGATGCCGGGCTTCCCGGACAAGTTCATGCCGTTCATGGACGAGCCGCCCGGCGCCCGTGTCTCCACGGCGGCCAGCGGCATCTACGGCACCGTCATCCGTACCCTCCGCGGGTACACGGCCAAGACGGCCGACAAGGAGCCGAAGTGGCGCAAGCGCGGCTCGGATCTGACCACCGGCTACCAGAAGACGTGGTGATCTCATGACGACGACAGCCGACAAGGCAACCGCCGACACGACGGGCGGCAAGAAGAGCGACCTCGTCGAGATGGCGTGGGACCCGATCACGCGCATCGTCGGCAGCCTCGGTATCTATACCAAGATCGATTTCAAGCAGAAACAGGTCGCGGAGTGTCACAGCACATCGTCGATCTTCCGCGGCTACAGCATCTTCATGCGCGGCAAGGATCCGCGCGACGCGCACTTCATCACCAGCCGGATCTGCGGCATCTGCGGCGACAACCACGCAACCTGCTCGGTCTACAACCAGAACATGGCGTACGGCGTGCGCCCGCCGCATCTCGGCGAGTGGATCATCAATCTCGGCGAGGCCGCCGAGTACATGTTCGACCACAACATCTTCCAGGAGAACCTGGTCGGAGTGGACTTCTGCGAGCGGATGGTTAAGGAGACGAATCCGGGCGTTCTCGAGAAGGCCAACCGCACGGAGTCGGCGCACGCCGCCGACCACGGCTACAAGACCATCGGCGACATCATGCGGGCGCTCAACCCGCTCGAGGGGGACTTCTACCGCGAGGCCCTTCAGGTGAGCCGCTACACCCGGGAAATGTTCTGCCTCATGGAGGGCCGGCACGTGCACCCGTCGACGCTCTACCCCGGCGGTGTCGGCACGGTCGCGACCATCCAGCTGTTCACCGACTACCTGACCCGCCTGACGCGTTACGTGGAATTCATGAAGCGCGTCGTGCCGATGCATGACGATCTGTTCGACTTCTTCTACGAGGCGCTGCCCGGCTACGAGAAGGTGGGACAGCGACGCATCATGCTCGGCTGCTGGGGCAGCTTCCAGAACCCGGAGCACTGCGACTTCACGTACCGGAACATGGAAGACTGGGGCCGCAAGATGTTCGTCACCCCGGGCATCGTGTTGGACGGCAAGCTCATCACGACCAGCCTCGTCGACATCAACCTCGGCATCCGCATCCTGCTGGGCCACTCCTACTACGAGGACTGGGTCGGCAAGGACATGTTCGTGACCCACGACGAGCTGGGTAACCCGATCGATCCGCGACACCCGTGGAATCAGCACACGATCCCCAAGCCCGGCAAGCGCGATTTCGACAACAACTACAGCTGGACGATGTCGCCGCGTTGGTTCGACGGCACCGATCACCTCGCGCTCGACACGGGTGGCGGCCCTATCGCGCGACTCTGGTCGACCGCGCTGGCCGGGCTCGTCGACATTGGCTACGTCAAGTCGACCGGACACAGCGTGCTCATCAACCTGCCGAAGACCATGTCCAAGCCCGAGGTCACGCTCGAATGGAAGATCCCGCAATGGAGTAACGCGATCGAGCGCGACCGCGCGCGTACGTATTTCCAGGCGTATTCGGCCGCCTGCGCGCTGCACTTCGTCGAGCAGGCACTGGCCGAGATCCGCGCCGGACACACGAAGACGTGGGAATCGTTCAAGGTGCCCGACGAGGCATTCAGTTGCGGGTTCACCGAAGCGGTGCGCGGCGTCCTGTCGCATCACATGGTCATTAAGGGCGGCAAGATCGCGAACTACCACCCGTATCCGCCGACGCCGTGGAACGGCAGCGTCCGGGACGTGTACGGCACGCCGGGACCGTACGAGGACGCCGTACAGAACACGCCGATCTTCGAGGAGAACCCGCCGGACCGGTTCAAGGGGATCGACATCATGCGCGCCGTACGCAGTTTCGATCCATGCCTGCCGTGCGGCGTGCACATGTACCTCGGCGGCGGCAAGACGCTGCAGACCACCCACTCACCGATGGCGGTCACGCTGGCAACCTGAGGCGGAGGGACAGCATGCCGCAGCACAAGAATGTGCGCGCCGCCGGAGAGCGCGTCGAAGGTCTGATCGGAGAATTGCGCTCGCAGCCCGATCCGCGTGTCGCCGAGGTCGCCGAGGAACTCGTTCGCGCTCTCGTCGACCTCTACGGCGAAGGGCTCGCGCACGTGATGAACGTCGCCCAGAGCGCTGCGGACGGGGGCGAGCCAACCGGCTTCGTCGAACAACTCGTCGCCGATCCGTTGGTGGCAAGCCTTCTGCTCGTCCACGACCTGCACCCGGTCGACGTCGACACGCGAATCCAGCGGGCGCTCGACGATGTGCGGCCCTATCTCGGCTCCCATGCCGGCGGGGTCGAATATCTGGGTGTCGACGATGACGGTGTTGTTCGTTTGAAGTTGGAGGGCAGTTGTCACGGCTGCCCGTCGTCGACCGTCACCGTTCGGCTGGCGATCGAGAAGGCGATCGAGGAGGCCGCACCGGAGACGGTCCGGGTCGACGTCGCCGGGGTGGTGGCAGAGCCGTCGGCGCCGACGCTGCTACAGATCGGTCGGCGGGTGCCCGAACCGACGACACCGACGCAACCGGTGGGATCGACGGCACGAGGGGGGTCGATGCCAGCGGCGGCAATGGCGGTGGCCGCGGTAGAGCCCGACGGTTGGGCGCATCTGCCGTCCTGGCCGCCGAGAGGGTCCGATGCGCGGTCGGTACTGGTCGCGGACGTCCCGGTGCTGGTCTGCCGTGTTGGCGAGGCGATGTTCGCGTATCGGGACAGCTGTCCCGAGTGCACCGCGTCGTTGTCGGGCGGACGGTTGGTGGGGGAGTCGTTGCAGTGCGCATCGTGTGGCCGCCACTACGACGTACACCTGGCCGGCGCCGGTCTCGACGATCCGCGACGTCACCTTGAGCCGCTGCCATTGTTGCAAGACGCAGACGGTCTGCGGATCGCGATCGGTATGCCGGCGGGATCGCCAGCATGACCGGCGCGCGGACGGGGCTACGTCGATTCGCACGTCCGGCCCCCGCGTCCAGCAGACCGAACCCGGTGATTCCGGCGCCCGGCGCCCTAGCCGGCGCGGACGCGACCACGAATGCCGCGGCCGGAAACGTCGCGACGATGCGGTCGAGCGTCGACGCGGGGCCTGACGTCGAACGCTGCGAGATGTGTCGGGCCGAACTCGACGATCGTCACGGCCACGTCGTCGACCTGGAAAAGCGGTCACTCGTGTGTACGTGTCGGGCCTGCTACCTGCTCTTCTTTTCGCCTGGTGCCGGACGTGGCCGTTACCGTGCGGTGCCGGAGGACGTCCACCACGATCCGGCGCGTAGCCTCGCCGCGAGCGACTGGGATACGCTGCAGGTCCCGGTGGGCACCGCGTTCTTCTTCCACAACTCCGACCTCGACCGCGTGGTCGGGTGCTATCCGAGCCCCGGCGGGGCGACCGAGTGCGAACTCGATCTCGCCGAGTGGCAGCGGTTGGCCCAGCAGTACCCGCTCTTCGGCGCGCTGGACCCCGACGTACAGGCGATCTTCGCCAGCCGCACCGACGACGGCTTCGAGTATTTCCGCGTCCCGATCGATCTGTGTTACGCCCTCGTCGGCCAGGTACGGCTGCGGTGGCGCGGACTCGACGGCGGCGACGAAATCCGTACGACCATGGTCGCCTTCCTGGACGACCTGCGCCGCCGTAGCCAGGCGTGGGACGCCAGTACCGATTCGGTCGGGTGGGCCTGACCGTGTCGCGACTCACTTTCGACTGCCTCGGCGCGCATGCCGAGCCGTACGCGGCCGCCCCCACGCTGACGTTTCGCTTACGCATCACGGAAACGACCGGTGCCGCGATCCACGCAATCGCACTGCGGTGCCAGATCCGCATCGAACCGGCTCGCCGGCGCTACTCTCCGGGTGAGGCCGAACGTCTCTCCGATCTGTTCGGGGACGTGTCCCGGTGGGCCGACACCCTCAAACCGGTCCAGTTCACCATGGCCGCCACGACGGTCCCCGGCTTCTCCGGCGCGGTCGAGGTCGATCTGCCGGTGCCGTGTACGTATGACCTGGAGATCGCGGCGACGCGCTACTTCTATGCGCTCCGGGACGATGACGCTCCCCTGCTGTTGCTGTTCAGTGGAACGGTTTTCGGCAAGAACGACGCCGGCGGTCTCGCGGTCGAGCAGGTTCCGTGGAGCGCGGAGTGCACGTACCGGCTGCCGGTGTCGGTGTGGCGCGGCATGGTCGACCGCTACTTTCCAGGCAGCGCCTGGCTTCGGGTCGACCGGGACGTCATCGACGCGCTCGCCCGATACAAGTCCCGTGAGGCGTTGCCGACCTGGAGCGCGGCGATCGAAAAGCTCCTTGCTACACAGGACGACCGGGCCGCACAGCACGACCGGGCCGAGGAACCGGCATGACCGCAAGCAAGCCGATCGTGGTCGACAACGAAGCCGCCGCACGGCAGGCTACCGCGCGGGCAGTCGCCGACGCCGTCGTCTACGAGGGCTACATCCTTTACCCGTATCGCGCGTCGGCGCAGAAGAACCGCACTCGGTGGCAGTTCGGTGTGCTCATGCCGGCCGACTACGCCGACGCCGAGCCGAACGAGTCGGCGTTCAGCCGGACCGAATGCGTCCTCGAGGCCGATGATGACGCCGAGATTACGGTCGTGCTCCGCTATCTGCAGGTGCAGCGACGCACTATCCGCGATGTCACCGGTGCGCAGATCGAAGCGCTGGACCTGGACGGGGCGTCGATCACCGCCTGGGACGAAGCCGTCGAGCACCAAGTGGTGGTCGGCGCGGCCCTCGCGGATCTGCGTGCGACGCCGGTCGTACAACGGTTCGAAGCGCCCGAGGTCGAGGAGTCCGAACCCGTCCACAACGCAAGCGGCGAGACGGTCGGCCACATTGTGCGGCGCAGGGAACACCTGCAGGCCACGTTGACGATCGCCGCGACGTCCCTGCCGGGTCCGTGGCGGGCAACGCGTTTGCGGGTACGGGTGACCAACGGCTCCCGCCTCCCGGACGAGCCGGACACCCGCGACGCCGCTCTGCCGATGGCCCTCGTCGCCGTGCATACCATCGTGTCGGCCCGTCGCGGCGAGTTCATCTCCATGCTGGAGCCGCCCGAGTGGGCCCGCACCGCGGTCGACGAATGTCACAATGCCGGCACGTTCCCGGTGCTCGCGGGCGTCGACGGCGGCCGGGACGTAATTCTGTCGTCGCCGATCATCCTCTACGACCATCCGACGATCGCCGCCGAAAGCCCCGGCGACCTCTACGACGCGACCGAGATCGACGAGATCCTCACGTTGCGAACGCTGGCCTTGACCGATGCGGAGAAACGCGCCGCACGTATCACCGATCCACGAGCGGCCGCGATCATCGACCGCGTCGATGCGATGGACGCGATGACGATGGATCGACTCCATGGCGCGATCCGGTACCTGCGGCAGGTCACCGGTGAGTCCCCCGACTATCCAGGCGTCGACCGGCTGGGCGGCGAGTTCGACGCGCCGCCGGTCGAGACCGCTCCGCCGCCGTGGTGGGACCCGGACGCTGACGCGTCGGTGTCGCCGGCGACCGACTCCGTTGTGGTGAACGGGATCACGGTGCGACGAGGCAGCACCGTACGGCTGCGACCCGGTACCCGGCGCGCCGATGCGCAGGACATGTTCCTCGTCGGGCGTCCCGCCACGATTGAGGCCGTGCTGTTCGACATCGACGATCAGCCCTACTTCGCGTTGACGCTCGACGAGGATCCATCGGCCGAGTTGCAGCGCTCGCACGGACGGTTCCTTTACTTCACGCCCGACGAGGTGGAACCGATATGAACGACCGCGATCGCATCCTCGTCGCCTGCGTCGGCAACATATTTCTGGGCGACGACGGTTTCGGCGTCGAGGTGGCCCGGCATCTTGCCGATCGACCGATGCCAGCCGGCGTACAGCTCGCCGACATCGGCATCCGGGGGATCCATCTCGCCTATGAACTTCTCGACGGATGCGAGCTGCTGATCCTGGTGGACGCGGCGCCACACGGTCAGCCGCCCGGCACGGTCTCGGTCATCGAGGTCGGCCCGGACACCGTCGCGCCGCCGCGACCGGTCATCGACGCGCACGGGCTCGCGCCCGACGACGTGTTCACCCTGCTCGACCAGCTCGATGCGCGGCCCGAACGGACGATCGTCGTCGCCTGCGAACCGGGCGACGTGACGGCGGGCATGACTCTGACACCGGCGGTCGCGGCGGCCGT
>DATCXD010000264.1:0-6392 GCA_036566005.1 Micromonosporaceae bacterium
CTGGCCGGTGCGACGGCGCTGCCGATCGCGCTGGCCACCTATGGCGACACGGTGACGCGGTCCGTCCAGGCCACCGTCGATGGCGAGGCCAAGCTATTGGTCGGAACGGATGTGGTCGTCGGGTTGAAGCAGCCGATCCCGGTGCCGGCGGCATTTGCCAACGACGCGACCGCGGTGCTGCGCCTCGGTGGGGTATCGATCGCCGGAAACAACGTCAACCTGTACGCCGTCGATCCGGCCCAGTTCGGCAAGGTCGCATTCTGGAACGACCAGATCGACGGCAAGTCGCTGTCGTCGATCCTGGCTCCGCTGTCGGAACCGCATCAGCCCGGCACACCGTTTCCGGCCGTGACGAGCGGCAACGTGCCGTCCGGCGTACAGGCGCCGACGTGGGGTTTCGCGACCACGACGAAATACGACCTCGCCACGTACGAGACGCTGCCGGCCGAGCAGGGCGGCTACAAGTCGTTGATCGTGACGAAGGAGTCGCTCGGCTCCGAGGCGAGCCAGGCCCAGCCGCAGCTGTGGATCCGTGGCGATCCGGCCACGATCCGGGCCAAGCTCACGCGGCTCAACCTGCCCGTTGTCAGTCTGTCGAGCGTCGACGACGTCTACTCCGGCACGGTCTTCCAACCGCTGACGTACACGTTCCAGTACCTGACCGCGCTGTCGATCCTCACCGGCGTCGTCACGATCGTCGGGCTGCTGCTCTACGTCGAGGCGCGCGCACCCGGTCATCGGCGCGGCTACGTCATCGCGCGACGGATGGGCCTGCGCGCACGCACCCACCGCAGTGCGCTGCTCGTGGAACTCGCGGTGCCGCTGATCGCGGGGCTCGGCCTCGGTCTCGGGCTCGCGACGTCCCTGACCTACGGGTTCTCGGCCGGTTTCGACGTCGATCCGACGCTGCCCCCGCACACGCTGATCGCATGGCCGGCCGTGGTGATCATCGGCATCAGCGTGGCGGTGGTGGTCGTATCGGTGCTGGCTTCGAGCTTTGCCCAACTCCGCGTCGGTCGTGCCAATCCATCGGAGGTCCTCCGTGACACCGTCTGATCCCCTGCCGCCGCCGGATTACTCACGACCGCCGGATTACACACGACAGCCGGATTACACACGACCGCCGGCGCAGCCTCAACCGTTCGTCCGCTCCGAGCCACCGGCGTGGTCTGGCACCTCGTCGTGGCCGGCGTCATCGTCCTGGCAGGTAACCCCACCGGACGCCCCGGAGCGACCCCGGCCGGTTCCGCGGGGCTCGATGGCGCCGCTGCGGCCGACGGCACCGACCGGCGAGCCCAATGTCGTGTGTCGAGACGTGGTTCGCACGTATCGCATTTCGGCGGACGACACCGTACACGCGCTCAAGGGTGTTGACCTGGCCCTTCACCCCGGAACCGTGACGGCGTTGATCGGGCCGTCCGGCTCTGGGAAGTCGACGTTGTTACGCCTGCTCGCGTGCGTCGACCGGCCGGACTCGGGGTCGATCCGGATCCAGGGCCGCGACACCGCTCGACTGTCCCGGGCACGGCGGGTAAAGCTGCGCCGGCGCCGCCTCGGCTACATGTTCCAGAACCCGGCCGACAACCTGCTCGATTACCTCACCGTCCGCCAGCACCTGCGGTTGGCGGCGCAGATGCGCGGCGTGTCCGTGCGCAATCGCGAGGCGGAGGAACTGCTGGAACGCCTAGGGCTCGGCGGCCGCGCGCACAACCTCCCGCGCCAGCTCTCCGGCGGCGAGCAGCAGCGGGCCGCCATCGCGTTCGCGGCAATCGGACCGCCGGCGCTGCTGGTAGCCGACGAGCCGACCGGTCAGCTCGACCATGACACCGTCGGCGATGTCCTCGACGCGTTCACCGCGCTCGCCCGGACCGGTGTCGCGATCGTCGCGGCCACGCATGATCCGATCGTCGCCCAGCACGCGGACCGCGTCGTCCACATGGTCGACGGCCGCATCGTCGACGGCATCAGCGAGGAGGACCGGTGACCGCACCGATCAGCGTGGCCGGTCTGACCCGCCGCTTCCGTCGCGGCCCGGAAACGATCGTCGCCGTCGACAACGTGTCGTTCGAGCTCAGCCCCGGTGAGCTCACGGTCGCGG
This sequence comes from Micromonosporaceae bacterium, assembly GCA_036566005.1. Taxonomy (GTDB): domain Bacteria; phylum Actinomycetota; class Actinomycetes; order Mycobacteriales; family Micromonosporaceae; genus DASQPR01. The sequence goes on from DATCXD010000264.1 coordinate 2,099, forward strand.
CCGGGCCGTCCGGCTCCGGCAAGACGACGGTGCTGTCGATCCTCGCCGGGATGGAACGCTCGGACAGCGGATCCATCCGGACCGGCGATCCGCTGCCGGCCGGCGTACCGATCGCCAAACTGCCCTGGCGTGACCTCGCTTTCGTGCCGCAGTCGTTGGCGTTGCTCGACGAGTTGAGCGTTCGCGACAACATCGACCTACCGGCCCGCCTCGACCCGTCGGCGCGCGGCCGGGACACCGACGCGCTCCTGGAGGAGTTCGAGATCGCGCATCTCGCGCCGCGATACCCGTCCCAGACGTCCGGCGGCGAGCAACAGCGAACCTCGACCGCCCGGGCCCTGCGGCTCAACCCGTTCGTCCTCATCGCCGACGAGCCGACCGGCCATCAGGACCGGCGCCGCGTCGACATGGTGTTGGGACTGCTGCGGCGGCATGCGTACGCCGGGAACATCGTGTTGATCTCCAGCCATGACGAGGCCGTCATCGACGCCGCCGACCGGGTGATCACGCTCGCCGACGGGCGGTTGGTCGATGACACCAGGTCGAGCCGGCTCTACGCCTGACGGCGCACATGCCGTTGTCCGAAATCTCCTCCGAACGGCGCGATCGGACCGTCGATGGGATGCTGAGGCGGTGACCGAAGAAGCGGACATCGTGGTGGTAGGGCTCGGCGTCGGGGGCGAGGAAGTCGGCGGCAAGCTGGCCGAGGCCGGCCTCGCCGTCGTCGGTATCGAACGGCGCCTGGTCGGCGGCGAATGCCCGTATTGGGGATGCATCCCGAGCAAGATGATGATCAGGGCAGCCAACCTGCTGGCCGAGACGCGACGGGTCAACGGGATGGCCGGCCACTCCACCGTGGCGCCCGACTGGGCGCCGGTCGCGAAGCGCATTCGCGAAGAGGCGACCGACAACTGGGACGACAAGGTCGCCGTCGACCGCTTCGTCGGCAAGGGCGCGACGTTCGTCCGCGGCAGCGCCACCCTCACCTCGCCGGATACCGTCGACGTCGACGGCACGACGTACCAGGCCCGGAAGGGCATCGTCATCGGCGTCGGAACGACCGCCTCGATCCCGCCGATCGACGGGCTCGCGGACACTCCGTTCTGGACGAACAAACAAGCGATCGAGACCGAGACGGTGCCGTCGTCGCTCATCTGCCTCGGCGGTGGCGGAATCGGACTCGAACTCGCGCAGGCGTTCGCGCGGTTCGGTGCAAAGGTGACGATCGTGGAGGCGGTCGACCGGCTGATCGCGATGGAGGAGCCGGAATCCTCCGAACTCGCCGCGAAGGCGCTCGCCGCCGACGGCGTCGCCATCCGTACGGGGTCGAAGGCGCGACGCGTCACACACGACGGCGCCGAGTTCACCGTCCACATCGAGGGCAGCGATCCGGTGCGCGGGGAGAAGCTGCTCGTCGCGGTCGGGCGGCGCTCGAATTTCGCCGACCTCGGCCTCGCCGCGGCCGGTCTCGATGCCAACGCACCGGTCATCGACGTGGACGAGAGGATGCGGGCCGGCGACAAGCTGTGGGCGATCGGCGACATCACCGGTCACGGCGCGTACACGCACATGGCGATGTATCAGGCCGGCATCGCGGTCCGTGACATCCTCGGCCGGGACGGCCCAGCGGCCGACTACCGCGCCGTTCCCCGCGTGACGTTCACCGACCCGGAGATCGGTTCGGTCGGCCAGACCGAGAAGCAGGCCCGAGACGCGGGCGTACGGGTGCGGACCGCGATCACCCAGATCCCGTCGAGTGCGCGGGGTTGGATCCACAAGGCCGGCAACGACGGCTTCATCAAGCTCGTCGCGGATGCCGATCGCGGTGTGCTCGTCGGCGCGACATCGACCGGACCCTTCGGCGGCGAGGTGCTGAGCGCGCTCGTGGTCGCCGTGAAGGCCGCCGTACCGATCGCCACGCTGCGCTCGATGATTTACGCGTACCCGACCTTCCACCGCGCGATCGAGGACGCGCTGAGCCGGCTCTGACGACGCCGCGGGGGCGACGGTCGTGTCGCTGCGCCGAGTTAGACGCAGCCGCACCCGAATGTCGCGCCGGGCTACACGCGCAACCGCACCCGGGTGCCGCGGCCACCGAACGCACCCGGCGTCAGGCCGCCCCAGCCGAAACCGCCGCCCATCCCGCGGACGCCGCCCATCCCGCCCATGCCGCCATAGCGGCGTCCACCGCCGAGCATCGATTCGAGCAGGATGCCGCCGAGCACGGCGCCCTCGATGCCACCCACCCCACCGATCATGTCCGGCCGCGACCAGCCATCCACATCGTCGCTTGCGAGCTGCCCGGCCTGCTCCGCGAGGGCGCCGGCCCGCTGGGCCAGACCCAGGGCAACTCCCGGGTCGTTGCTCGCCATTGCCGCCGCCTGGTCCAGGCAGCGTTCCGCTTCATTGAGGCGGGTACGGGCAACACTGCCGACCGCACCCCGGCGCGTGGTGATGAAGTTGCCCACGGCCTCGATCTCAGCGCGTACGGCCGGGATGGTCTGATCCAGCCTGGCCCGCGCCCGGTCGGCTCGCGTGGCGGCGTCGCGGATGTTCGTGAGCGCCGCATCCAGACGTCCATTCGCCTGTTCCAGCCGGCCGAGAAGGCGGAACGGATCGGGGCGCCCGGCGTCGAGCTCAATCCGCACGCTCGTCACGATCTGTTCGGCCGCGGCGACCGTGGCCGCCAGATCGACGGTGCCGGCCGACGCACCGCCGGACGGTGTCGGGCCGGATGCGCCGACCGCCGCCCGGCCGGCCGCGATGTCCGAGTCGACCTCGGCCAGCATGTCGCGGACGGCGGCCATCGTGCCATCGAGATCACGCGCGACCTTCTCGACGCCGTCGAGCAGCAGGTCGACCTGGCCGATGCCGTCTTCGGCGGCCCGTACGGCCACCGCGGCGGCCGACCGCTGACCCGCGGCGAGCGCGTCCCGGGCCTGGCCGAGCGTACGGTCGACGAACGTGAGCCGCTCGGCCACCTGCGCGAGGGAGTTCGAGATCGGGACCAGCGCGGTGTCGGCGTAGCGCTGTCGCATCCCGGCGAAGGACTTCTCGGCTCCCGGCAAGCGGCCGGCGGACGTCGTCCGGTGCTGGTCGAGTGCCGGTATGGACGTCTCCAGGTGCGCCTCGATGTCACGGAGCTTGTCAAACGGCGCGACCTGCGCATCGAGACGGCGGTCGGCCTGATCGCAGCGCTGCACGATCTGTATGTACCAGGCTCGTCGGGTCGGCTCGTCGTCCGGTACGTCGTCGTCCAGCAGTTGCTTGATGCGGAACGCCTCGGTCACGTCGGCCTGGGACGCCCGCAACGCGTCGGCGTATTCGGTCGTGGATTCGGCACCGTACGACGCGGTGGCCAACGCCAGCTCCTGCTCGCTGGTCTTGAGTGAGTCGTCCGCCGCGACCAGGTGCTCGTTCGCGTCCGCCTCCAACTGCGCGGTGGGGATCGACGCGTACGGGTCCGGTGGATTCGTGTGTGCGGTCGGCGACGGTTTCTGGCGGGCAGATCGGCTGCGCAGGAGGATCGCGGTCAGAAAGACGATCAGCAGGATGCCGACAGCCAGGCACACCAAGCCGGACCCTCCGGCCTGGGAGGCCGAAGGCACGCTGTCCGGCAGGACGTACGGCTTGCCGGCGTGATCGAGCAACCCGGTCGGGATCGGCACATGATCAGGGTATGCGAGCAAACCTCATGAAACTCGGCAAATGCCGCAGGGTCCGTCGGCCTGAGTTACCCGTATTCGCCGATCGATCGCGGCCAATGCGACTCGACTTCACCGGCCGAGGCCGACCTCGTACCAACGGGGTGTCTCGGGTGTGGCGGTGAAGTCATAGCGCACGCGGCCGTCGGCGGCCAGTCCGACGAGGGTCGCGGACGTCGAACCGTAGTGCTGGGTGTTGCCGCCTGCGTCCACGATCGGGTGGTCGATGATCAGGCCGCGTACGTCGTCGGGCGCCAGACCGTCACCGCGCAGGAGGTCGATCCAGCCCGACCAGGCGTGGGCCGGCGCGAGACCGGGCGCCGGATCGGCGTCGGGCAGCGCCGCGAACAGCGGCCGGAAGTGCGGCACCAGCGGATCGTCAAGCCGGTCCGAACCGAGATTGACGAGGATGTGGTCGCCGCGGGGCACCGGTTCGTGCGACAACTCGACGCCATCCCACGACCAGATCTCGACGCTCTCGATGTCCGCGCGCATCAGATGGAAGCTGTCGTATCGGCTGAGTGTGATCGCGTCCGCGATCCCGGGAACGAGGTCGCCGGCGGGTGGGCGGAGCGCGGCGAGCGCGAGCG
>DATCXD010000477.1:0-2715 GCA_036566005.1 Micromonosporaceae bacterium
TCGGGCCGTTCGGTGGCGATACGCCGCCGGTATCGCGTACGGATCGGTTGCCGCTGCTCGGTGCGGACGGCTACCCGGCGATGTGGTCGAACCGGGCCGACATCGCGCGTCGCCGCGGGATCACGGTCGGAGTGTTCGAACACCTGCTGGAGCGCTACGGCACGCTGGCCACCGAGGTGCTGGCGCTGGTGGATGCCGACCCCCGACTCGGGCAGGCGCTCGATGGTGCACCCGAATACCTGGCGGCCGAGGTCGTCTACGCGGTCACGGCCGAAGGTGCGCTGCATGTCGAGGACGTGTTGACCCGCCGTACCCGGATCTCGATCGAGACGGCGCATCGCGGCGCGGAGAGTGCCTCCGCTACCGCGGACCTGATGGCGCCGCTGCTCGGCTGGAATGCGGAGACCCGCGAGCGCGAGGTGGCCAATTACCTCAAGCGGGTCGAGGCCGAGCGGGAGTCGCAGCGGATGCCGGACGATCTGACGGCGGACGCGGCCCGGTTGGGCGCCGATGAAGTCCGGCTCGGCGCGCGGCGCCGGCCAACGCCCGTCCACGGTTAGGTCGGTCGCTCGCCCGGCCAGTCGGGTGAGGCCGCAAGGCGGACCTCCGGCGGCCAGGCGGACCTTACGCGGCGAGGCGGACCTTACGCGGCCAGGTCGACGACTTTGCCCGGGTTCATGATGTTGACCGGGTCCAGAGCCTGCTTGATCGCGCGGTGGACGCGCAGCCCGACCGGACCGAGTTCGGTCGCGAGCCAATCGCGCTTCAACAGCCCGACGCCGTGCTCGCCGGTGACCGTGCCGCCGAGGGCGAGACCGAGCGCCAGGATCTCGTCGAACACGCGGTGACCAGCGTCCACGCTCGACGGATCGGAGCGGTCGACGAGGATGATCGGGTGCAGGTTGCCGTCGCCGGCGTGACCGATGATGCCAACGGCGACGTCAGCGGCCGCGCCGATCTGCTCGACTCCCTCGATCATTTCGGCCAGCCGGGAGATCGGCACGGCGACGTCATCGATGATCAGGCCGCCGTGCCCGGGGAACCTGTTCTCGGCGAGCTTCTCCATCGCCGGATAGGCGGCCCGCCGGGCCTCGAGGAGTGCCGCGGCCTCGTCGGCGTCGGACGCGGTGAATACCTCCGCACCGGCCGCTTCACACATCGCGGCGAGGCGCGCGATGTCGTCGGCCGCCCGCGGCCCGGTGTCCACCGCGGCCAGGAGCAGCGCGCTCGCCGTCGTGGCCAGACCCATCGGCCGGTACGCCTCGATCGCCGCGAGATGCGTACGGTCGATCAGCTCCAGCAGGCTCGGCGTCGTGCCGGTCGACACGATCGACGTGACGGCGACACCGGCCGCGGCCACGGTCGGGAACACCGCGGCCAGGGTCAGCCCCGGCTCGGCCGCCGGGCGTAAGCCCACGGTGATCTCGGTGATGATGCCGAGCGTGCCTTCCGCGCCGGTGAACAGGTGCACGAGGTCATAGCCGGCCACGCCCTTGGCCGTCCGGCGACCGCACCGCAGCACCTCGCCGTCGGCCAGGACGACCTCCAGCGCGAGGACGTACGCGCTGGTCACTCCGTACTTCACGCAGCACATGCCGCCGGCGTTGGTCGACACGTTGCCGCCGATCGTGGAGGACTCCCACGACCCCGGGTCGGGCGGGTAGAACAGGCCGGCCTCGCTCACCGCGCGAGCGAGCGCCGCGTTCACGACGCCGGGCTGGACGACGGCGATCCGGTTGACCGGGTCGATCTCGACGATCCGGTTCATCGCTGTCAGCGACACGATGATCGCGCCGTCCGAGGCGTTGGCCGCGCCGGCCAGCCCGGTGCGTGCACCCTGCGGCACGATCGGGATGCGACGCGCCGCGGCGATCTTGACGACCGCCGCGACCTCCGCCGTCGACCGTGGCCGTACGAGCGCCAGCGGCGCGCCGACGTCGCACATATCGGCCTCGTCGCGGACGAAACTCGCGAGGAGATCGGGATCGGTTATCACCGGCGTCACCGCGGCCAACTCGTCGAGCAACGCGTCGTCGGGTGCACGTTCAGCGGTCAGGGATTCGGGTGAAGCCATGTCGTCGAGCCTAGTCGCGCTTCTCGGTGCCCCGATTCAGGAGCAACGGGGTCGACCGTTCACGCTAGCGTGAGGCCATGCTCCTGGTGGACGACCCGGTATGGCCCGGGCGTGGTCGCGCCGCCGGCCGGTCGTTCGCGCACCTGGTGAGCGACGTGTCGTTCGACGAGTTGCACGCGTTTGCCGAGATGCTCGGGGCGCCGCGCCGGGCGTTCGAACGCGATCACTACGACATCCCGACCGACCTGGTGCGGCGGGCGGTTCTGCTCGGCGCGGCGCGCATCACATCGAAGGAACTCGTCGGGCGCATCACCGCCGCCGGTCTGCGTCGTCCCAAACGCCGGGGTCCGGTCAAGCGCGCAGCGAGCTGAGCTCGGCGGCCAGGTTCGCGCGCGCCCGTGCCTCCCACGCCGCGCGATGCGGCTCCACGTAGTAGAGCGGATCAAGAGCGAGAAGCTTCGCCAGTACGGCGGACCGCCCGGCGACGAACGCGTCGTCGGGGACGAACGCATACTCGGCCCGGACCGCGTCGGCGTAGGCCCGGTAGTGCTCGTCGTCAACGGCCAGGATCGCCAGATCCGCGTCGGCCAGCAGCGCGCCGTTGCGGTCGTCCGGCTCGACGCGATGATCGGCGGTCAGCA
>DATCXD010000481.1:0-2595 GCA_036566005.1 Micromonosporaceae bacterium
CGCGAGGACGTGCCGGTGGCCCGGCAACGGTTCGCCGACTGCCTCAACCACCTGCGCCTCCTCGATTCGTCGGCAGTGGCGTTCTTCCCAGCGGTCACGCTGTCACTGCCCCTGGTCCCGGTGGGCGCGACGTTGGTGCCGGTCTTCGAAGAGTCCTGGTTGCTCGGACGCCGGGTCGGCGCCGTGCAGGGACAGGGCTACGCGTTGTCGGCCTTGGCCGATGCCCACCGGCTCTCCGGCGACCTGGACGATGCGCTCGACGCCGTACGCCGCGCGGTCGATGTGTTCGCCGAGCTTGACGATGCCGCGGGGCTGGCCCACGCCCTCAACCACCTGGGGTGCATCGAGCGCGACCGGCGCGAGTTCGAACCGGCCGAGCAGCATCTGCGCGAGGCTCTGCGGCTCCGCGAACAGCTGGGCGACCACCGCGGCGAAAATCTCTGCCTCGCCAATCTCGGGCTCCTGTCCGCCGCCGCTGGCGATCCCGCAGAGGGACGACGGTTCGCCCGCCTCGCCCTCGACAGAGGCGAGGCGGTCGATGACGGCCCCGGGGTGGCGGGTGCGCTGCTGGGCCTCGCCGTCGTCGAACTGCTGGCGGGCGAGCGGCACACCGCCCGGGTGCTCACCGAACAGGCGGCGGAGGCGTATCAGCCGCAGGGGTACCTTCGACTCGAGGCATGGGTGCGGCTGCTCGCCGCCGAACTCGCTCGGGACGATGGTGACGCGAAGGCACTCACCAGGCACGGGCGCGCGGCGGTCGCGCTTTTCGCCCGCCTGGGCTGCCGCATCGGTACGGCACGGGCAGCCGCGCTGCAGCTCGGGCAGCCGGCCGTGAAGCGTGCCCGCCCACTGCCTACTAAGCCGCGCTAAGTCGCTGCTAAGTCCGGCTTCCTAGCGTCGTACTCGGTCCATGAGCACGAATCGGGTATGACAAGCGAGGAGCATTCATGACAACCACTGACATCCGACACGACACACTCGGGGACGCCACGCTGGGCGAATTTGCCGAGGCATTACGTGGCGAATTGGTCCGTCCGGGGGACCCCGCCTACGACGAAGCGCGCTCGATCTGGAACGGTGCCCACGACAAGAAGCCGGCGTTGATCGTTCGCTGCCGGGGCGTGGCCGACGTTTTGCACGGAGTGGAGTTCGCCCGAAGCCAGGGCCTGCCCCTGGCCGTACGGGGCGGCGGGCACAGCATCCCCGGCTTCTCGACCACCGACCACGGCATCGTCCTCGATCTGTCCCCGATGAACGCGGTCCGGGTCGATCCCAACCGTCGCCGGATCGTGGCGCAGGGCGGGTCGCTGTGGCGGGACGTCGACGCTGAGGCTCAGGCATTCGGGCTGGCGCTCACCGGTGGCCTCGTGTCGACAACCGGCATCGCGGGCTTCACCCTCGGCGGCGGGATCGGCTGGCTCGTTCGCCGGTACGGGTTGACCGCCGACAACCTGGTCGGCGCCGACGTCGTTACGGCAGACGGCCAGTACCTGCACGCCAGTGAGGACGAACACCCCGATCTGCTGTGGGCGCTGCGCGGCGGCGGTGGGAACTTCGGAGTCGTCACATCATTCGAATTCCGAGCGCACGACGTCGGTCCTACGGTCTTCGCCGGCCTCGTCTTTTACCGCGGTGAAGACGCCACCCGAGTCCTACACGGCTTCGGCGAGGCCGCGGCGGGTGCGCCCGACGAGCTGTCGATGGCGGTCAATCTGACGACCGCGCCGCCATTGCCGTTCCTGCCCGAGGAGATCCACGGCAAGCCCATCGTCGCCGTGCTCGGCGTCTGGTCGGGACGGCCCGAGGACGGCGATGAAGCGACTCGGCCATTCCGCACTCTGGCGCCGGTGGTGGCCGACGTGTTCAGCCCGATGCCGTACGTGGCGATGCAGACGCTGCTCGATCCGCTATACCCACGCGGCATGTGGAACTATTTCCGGTCCGCGTTCTTCAGCGATCTCGACGACACGACGATCGATGCGCTCGTCAGGTCGCGCTCGGAAACGCCCAACGCGCTGTCCGAACTCCACATCCACCACCTCGGCGGAGCAATGGGCCGGGTTGCGCCCGACGCCACCGCATTCGGCACCCGTGACCGAGAATTCATCCTCAACACGGTGGCCCGGACACCGGACGCGAACGGCTTCGACACGATCGTCCAATGGGCACGCTCGGCCTGTGACGCGCTCGGACCGGACGCGGCGTCGTACGTGAACTTCACCGGCGAGGCGGGCGAAGAGCGCGTGCGAGCGTCGTACCCGGCTAACACGTACGCCCGGCTCACATCGGTGAAGGACCGCTACGATCCCACGAACCTGTTCCGGCTCAATCAGAACATCCGGCCGTCGGCCGGCTGAGATCGTCAAACCGTTGCGGCGACTGAAGCCGGGCTTTGGAGCCATCACCGGGCCTTCCCCGAGTCGGTTGAACAACCCTTTCTCGGGATCCGGCATGACGGGGCTTGACGCTGATCCCGTCATCACACCCGCGTGATGACGGGATGCGGTCGCTCAGGTGGCCGCCCTATGTCGTTCACGCGGCCCGAGATCGGAATCGCGGCACCGTACAGTTGCGGACTCCACCGCCGCGGTCGGC
>DATCXD010000487.1:0-7066 GCA_036566005.1 Micromonosporaceae bacterium
GCGGATGCCGAGGCCCAGGAACGAGAGCACCGCCTCGCCGATGATCGCCGCCGGTGCAGCCACGGTGGCCTGCACGATCAAGGCGTTGACCGCGTTGGGCAGAATGTGCCGGCGTAGCACGACGAAATCGGTCGCGCCGTCGGCGAACGCCGCGGCGACGAAGTCGAGCCCGCGCAGGCGCAGCGTCTCGCTGCGGGTGACGCGCACGATCGCCGGCACGCCACCGACGCCGATCGCGATCGTCGCCGTGCCGAGCGACGGGCCGAGAATCGCGGCCAGACCGACTGCAAGGATGAGGAACGGGAACGCGAGAAGCGTGTCGGCGAACCGGGAGACAATCGGGTCGAGAAAGCCGTAGAAGCCGGCCGCGAGGCCGAGTGGAACGCCGACGACGAGCGACAGCGCGACCGACAGCGCCGCCACGGACAGTGAGACGCGCAGGCCGAACAGCACCCGGGACAGCTGATCGTGGCCGAGCTCGTCGGTGCCGAACCAATGAGCGGGCGAGGGAGGCGACAGCGCGGCCGCGAAGTCGGTGTGGTCGGGCGCGTACGGCGCGATCAGACCCGCGAAGACGGCGGCGAGGACGGCGATCGCCACGACCACGAGTCCGGTCACCGCCAGCGGGTTGTGCAAGAGCCGGCGCATCACCCGTCGCCCGCCGCCGACCTGTCGAAGCGGCGCGGCACCGTCCACGGTGACCAGTTCGACGGCGCTCACAGCGCACCACCGCCGACCCGGACGCGCGGGTCGATCACGCTGTAGAGCAGGTCGACGAGCAGGTTGACACCGATGTAGGCGGTCGCGGTGACCAGTACTACGCCTTGGATCATCGGATAGTCCCGGGTGAAGACCGCGTCGATGGTGAGCTTGCCGAAACCGGGCAGCACGAAGATCTGCTCGGTCACCACGGCACCGGAGATCAGCGCGCCGAGCTGCAGTCCGACGATGGTTGTCACGACGATGAGGCTGTTGCGCAGGGCGTGGCCGATGATTACCTGCGCGCCGCCCAGGCCCTTGGCCCGGGCCGTGCGGATGTAGTCGGCGCCCATCGCCTCGATCATCGCGGATCTGGTCTGGCGCATGATGACGGCCGCGAGTCCCGAGCCGAGGACGACCGCCGGCATCACCAGGTGCCGGAAGCTCTGCACCGGATCCGCGAAGACCGAGACGAACCCGGAGGCCGGAAGCACCGGGTAGGCGATCGCAAAGACCAGGATGGCCATCAGCCCGAGCCAGAAGCTCGGCACCGAGAGCCCGAACAGGGCGACGGCGTTTGCGGCCCACTCGGCCACGGTGCGCCGTCGCACCGCGGCGACGACGCCCGCGATCAGCCCGATCAGCCCGGCGATCACAATAGCGAACAGGGCCAGCTGCAGGGTCACCGGCAATGCCTCGCGGATCGTCGTGGCGACCGGAAGCCCGGTGCGCGACGACCGGCCGAGGTCGCCCCGGAGCGCGTTCTCGACATAGTGCAGATACTGCACCGGGATCGGCTCGTCCAGGCCGAACGACTTGCGGATCTGGGCCAGGGTGGTCGGGTCGCTCTCCTCCCCGGCCAGGGCGCGCGCCGGATCACCCGGCAACGCGCGCACGCCGGCGAAGACCACGATCGTCACCAGGACAAATGTGACCACGGACTCGGCCAGCCGGCGCAGGACGTACCGCCCCATCGATCTCCTCCCGATCGACCCGTGGTGAGCCATCGAGGCTCACCACGGGTCGGGTTGTGATCAGGCGGCGAAGCCGGCGGTCTTGAACCGGAGCAGGCCGTCGCCGTAAACCTGCACGCCCACAATGGTGCGGGCGACACCGGTGAAGTTCTTCTGACGGTACAGGTAGATGATCGGTACGTCCTTGTTCAGTTGAGTGATCACCTGCGCGTACAGATTGCCGCGGGCCGACACGTCGGCTTGCGAACGCGCCTGCTCGAGTAGCGAGTCCACGGTGGAATTCGAGTATCCGTCGTTGTTCTGCGAACCGAGCGTGCTCACGAAGTTGGCGATGTTGCCGTCCGGGTCGACCCGACCGGACCACCCGATCTGGAACGACTGGTATTTGCCGGCATCGGTCTGGTCGAGCGAAGCGGCAAACTCCGTCGGGTCGAGTCGCAGGTCGAACCCGCCTTCCTTCACCTCGGCCTGGATCGCCTCACCCAGCGTCGCCGCGGCGGGTGTGTTACCGATGATCATGCTTACCTTTACCGGCGTCGCCACGCCGGCCTGGGCCAGCAGGGCCTTGGCACCGGCGGGGTCGAACTTGGGACAGACCTGCGCGGCGGGGGTCGAGAAGGGACTAGCCGGGCTGATCGGTCCGCAGGCCGGGCTGTACAGGCCGCGGAAAACGACCTTGTTGATGGCATCCCGGTCGATGCTCATCTCGAAGGCCTGCCGCACGCGGGCATCGGCCGACAGCGGGCTGGCCAGACTGGCCGGCAAAGGCTTGCCAGGCTTACCCACCCCGTCCACGTTGCCGAGGTTAATCGTGATGCCCTGGTAACCGAGTGAATCCGAGCTCAGCAGATCGAGCTTCGAGTCGGCCTTCAGCGCGGCGACGTCGGTGGGAGCGACCGCGTCGAGGACCTGCACGTCGCCGGACTTGAGGTTGTTGAAGCGCGTGGTGGAATCGGCAATGATCTTGTATTGGATCTTGTCGAGCAGGACCTTGCTGGCGTCGTAGTAGTTGGGATCCTTAACCACGTCGATGTGGTCCTGGGCGACACGGTCGGCGAACTTGAACGGGCCGACGCACACCGGGTGGGCACCGAAGTTGGCGTCGCCCTCTGACTTCAGCGCGGTCGGCGACATGACCATTCCGGAGCGGTCGGCGAGGATCGCCGTCAGCGGTGTGAACGGCTGCTTCAACTTGATCGTCACGGTCGACGGATCGGTCGCCGCGACACTGCCGACGCTCGACAGCTCGCTCGCGCGGGCCGAGCCACTGAGCCTCATGTCACGGTCCAGGCTGGTCTTGACGGCGGTGGCGTCCATAGTGGTGCCATCGGCAAACTTGACACCGGAGCGGAGTTTGATCGTGACGGTGAGCCCGTCCGAGGAGAACTGCGGCAGCGATGCCGCCAGTTGCGGCACGATGTTGAGTTTGTTGTCGACGTCGTAGAGCTTCTCGCAGATCGAGGTGAAGACGGTGCGGCCGACCAGCGTGCGCGCGAGAGTGGGGTCGAGCGCATCGGGCTCGGCCGAGAGCGCGACCTCAAGCGTGCCGCCGGCCTTAGCGGCTTTCGCGTCGGAGGCCGCCGGCTTGGCCGAGCTCGACGAGATCGACGTGCAGCCAGTCAGCATAAGTGCGACAGCGATGAGGACGACACTCCGGCGGAGCGCACGTCGTTGGCGTTCAGGTAGCCGAGAAGCGGGGGTTTGGCGCGGCATCGGGCTCCTCCCGGTCCAGTAAGGACTCCGACGGTATCTTGTATACAGACCAAATCAACTCATCGACGATTACGGCTCGATAACGGGAGACGGCTGCTCCCCCGCCGCCTCACGCACCGTCGCTTCGCGCATCGTCAGCGCGACGGCGGCACGATGACGGTCGCGCGAATCCCTTGCCGCCGGGTCATTGAGTGGCCGGCGCACATGATTACATGACCTTGCCGGCGCTACGGTCCCACGGGCCGTCGGATCGAGCCGCTTAGGTGAACCGGTCGAGTGAGCCGGTCGAGTGAGCCGGTCGAGTGAGGAGCGTCCCCATGCTGCAGACGTACGACGAGCGCAACGCCGACATCGTCTACTGGTGCAACGGCGTGCTGCGGCACCGAAGTGAGCCGGGCATCTCGCCATTCGATTCGCTGGCCCAGGGCGGCGACGCGGTATGGGAAGGCTTACGCGTCTACGACGGCCGCATCTTCGGCCTCGAACCGCATCTCGCCCGGCTACGGCGGTCGGCGACGGCGCTCGGATTCGCGGCGATCCCGGACACCGCCGACATCATCGCCGCGATCACCGAGACGCTGGTCGCGAACGCGATGACCGACGGCGTACACATCCGCCTGACCCTGACCCGGGGGGTCAAGGTGACCAGCGGCATGGATCCGCGGCTCAACCAGGCCGGCTGCACGCTCATCGTGTTGCCGGAGTACAAGGCACCGGTGTACGACACGTCCGGTCTGCGGCTGATCACCGCGAGCACGCGCCGGCCGGGTCCGGACGTGCTCGACCCGAAGATCCACCACAACAACCTGCTGAACTCGATCCTCGCGAAGATGGAAGCGAACGTCGCCGGGGCCGACGACGCGCTGATGCTCGACGGTCGCGGGTTCGTCGCCGAGACGAACGCGACGAATCTTTTCGCCGTCGTCGACGCCGCATTGGTAACGCCCCGCTCGGTGGCGTGTCCGGAGGGCATCACGCGATCGACGGTCCTCGCGCTCGCCTCGTCCGCCGGCATCCCGGTCGAGATCCGCGACGTTTCGCTAACCGAGATGTACACGGCGGACGAGGTGTTCTGCACCGGCACGATGGGCGAGATCGCCGGCGTCGTCGAGATCGACGGCCGCCTCATTGGGTCGGGCGACGTCGGGCCGGTCACCGTCCGCGTCGCGAAGCTATACCACGACTACGCCACGACTCGCGGCACGCCCGTCGTCAGCACGCCATAGAGCCGCCGGTACGGCCGGATCGCAGTATTTGCTATGCCGCGAGGTTTTGCCTGCCGCGAGATGTGCTATGCCGCGAGCCGCTGCACCGCGAGCTCCTCGTAATAGGGCATCGCGGCGTCGACCAGCGACTGGAGTCGACTCGGTACCACGGCCGGCCCGGGATCATAGGTGGCGAAGCCGGTCGAGGTTTCGACCGTGCCGTACCAGTGTGGCGCCCAGACACCGTCGGTGTCCCGGGCGCCCGGCCGCCACCGGAGCATCGCCGGGTCCCAGTCGATGCCGAGGGCCTCGCACAGGCGGGACAGCACGCCGGCCGGATCGCGGAGCACGTCGGCGGCGTCGATGACCGGTCCGCCGTACCGCCGGAAGATCTCGACCTGCTGCGGATATCCCAGGTCGTCGAGCGTCGGCTCGCGAACCTTGGCGTAGGACGCCACGACATAGGCCGGGTCGCGGATCAGGAACGCGTGGCTGAGCACGCTGAGCCACGCGCGACCGACGTCCGGCAACAGGTGGTGCGTCATGTGTTTCTGGTAGAGCACCGAGATGCCGTCGGGCAGTGGTCCGGTCAGCGTGGCTGCGACAACGCGCCAGTCGGTCGGCTGGCTGGCGACCACGGCATCGCGCCCCGGGTGATCGAGGCCGGTCGCGTAGAGATAGTGCGCGTAGAGCGGCTCGTCGACGACGATGGTGTCCGCACGTTCGCCGAAGCTGCGCATCATCGCGGTCGAGATGTTGCGCGGCCCCGACCACATCGCGATGCGCGTCTTGTTCACCCCGCCGAGGCTACCGGGGGACAACAACCTCGTCCGACCAGACCCGCCACTGTGCGATCTGCTCGGCGGCCGATGCCAGCTGTTCGATGACCGGGTGTCGACCGGTCGATCCAAACGTGGTCCGGGCGGCGAGCGCCCCCGCTACGGTCAGCACCCCCCGGACGTCGGGCGTCAGAAACTCCGACACGTCGGCCAGCTCCGCGTCGCCGATCTCGTCGAGCCCGACGCCGCGGGTGGATGCGCGCGCCACCAGCGCACCGGTGATCTCGTGGGCCTCCCGGAACGGGATGCCACGGCGCACCAGCCAGTCGGCCACCTCGGTCGCGAGCGTGTAGCCGACCGGTGCCGCCGCTGCGATGCGATCGGTGTGGACGGTCATGGTCGCGATCATCCCGGCCAGTGCCGGCAGCACGACCTGAAGCGTGTCCACCGCGTCGAACACCGGCTCCTTGTCCTCCTGCATGTCCCGGTCGTACGCGAGCGGCAGACCCTTCAGCATCGTGAGGACGGTGACGAGACCCCCGATCAGCCGGCCCGACTTGCCCCGGGCGAGCTCGGCGATGTCCGGGTTCTTCTTCTGCGGCATGATCGACGAGCCGGTGGCGTACGCGTCGTCAAGCTCAACCCAGCCGTACGCCGGCGTGGTCCACAGCACGACCTCCTCGCCCAGGCGGGACAGGTGTACTCCGATCAACGCGGCGACGAACAGGAACTCGGCCGCGAAGTCGCGGTCGGCCACCGCGTCGATCGAGTTCGGCGCGGGGGCGGCGAATCCGAGCTCGCTGGCGACCTGGATCGGGTCGAGTGGTAGCGACGAACCGGCCAACGCGCCCGCGCCGAGCGGACTGACCGATGCTCGCCCGTCCCAGTCGCGCAGCCGATCGAGGTCGCGCAGCAGCGGCTGGACGTGCGCCAGCAGATGGTGCCCGAACGACACGGGTTGCGCCGGTTGTAGGTGCGTCATGCCGGGGGCGGGCGTGTCGACGTGTTCGGCGGCCTGCGCGACGAGAGCATCGGCCAACTCGACCAGCCGGGCCGCGACGCCACGCACGTGATCGCGGAGGTAGAGCCGCAGATCGGTGGCAACCTGGTCGTTGCGCGAGCGACCAGCCCGCAACTTTCCGCCGAGCGTGCCGAGTCGTTCGAGCAGGCCGCGTTCGAGCGCGGTGTGCACGTCCTCGTCCTCGGCGGTCGGCACGAACTGGCGCGACGCGCACGCCGCTTCGAGGTCGTCCAGCGCCGCCAGCATGCGGCCGAGTTCGTCCGCGGTGAGCAGGTTCGCCCGGGCCAGGACACGGGCGTGCGCGCGCGACCCGGCTATGTCGTACGGCGCGAGCCGCCAGTCGAACTGCACGCTCACCGACAGACGCGCTAGTGCCTCGGCCGGCCCGCCGGAGAACCGGCCGCCCCAGAGGCTGGTCGGCCCCGGCCCGGCGCTTCCGGTCTCGCCCGGCTTGGTCTCGGTGTCGCTCGTTACGCGGTCGCTCACGACCACAGTCTCCTCCAGCAGTTCCAAGATCCGTGACCTTGAAAGCTCCAACACCGTTGACTTAAGTTTTTGATCGCGCTGTCAATCCTGTTTCCATGATCTTTACTTCGGTGTGGAGCGTGTATCGTTGCGCGGTCGGCGGGAACTGGCCGGCGTTTCTGGCGTATTTGCTGGTGGCGTGTTTGCGGG
>DATCXD010000498.1:0-6791 GCA_036566005.1 Micromonosporaceae bacterium
ACACCTGCACCTACCGGCAGCCTGGCCATGGCGCCACGCATGGGCCGAACTGTTCGACCACACCTACGGACCACCCGCGGCCGCTGTCACTTGACCACCGCCAGCCACGGCACGATCGGGCTCCGGAGAACCCGATACAGGTCGGGCGGTCGATCACGCCCGCCAATCACAACCCGCGACAGCACAGCAGCCCCTGCATCACCGCAACCGGTCGGTGGATCGAGGCTTAATGCGCGGCCACATACTCGACGCGCTTGTCGTAGCCCTACCCGTGCTGCGGCCTCTGCGCCTGCTGCGCCTGCTGCGCCTGCTGCTCATACTGAACGTGCTCAATCGACGGCAACGGTCAGCTTGCGAGGCAAGGTCGTTACCTACGTCGTCGGCGCGGTGATCCTGCTGATGTTCGTCGGCGACCTCTCGATCGCGCCGTCCATGCCGCACGGGCGGTCATCCGTTTACGGAGGAATGCGTCAGGGGCACCCCCATGTGGACCAGCGAATCAAGAGTCAGCTTTGGTCGTTCCTGTTTCTATTTGGAGGTGTTAGATCGTCCCACTCCACATTAGAAAGTCCCAGGTCATCGCCACGGCTGGCCGGAGTGGTGTGGTGGTGGCCGCGACGAGATGCGTCTGCCTCCGCCCGCAGTCCGTTGGCTCCGGATCACCCACGGAGCACCCGCGACGGGAATATCACGACGCGGCACCGGCGACGTCGGACCCAGTTGTCCAAAAAGGCCGGTGCTACACCGACCGCGCGACACGGTCAGGTATCAACGCATACGCCCAGGTTCGGGCAGGTACGCCCAGACCGGTATCCTCGACCGAGTCCCCCCTCGTAGCTAGGGATAGAGCAACGGTTTCCTAAGCCGTCCCGTGCGTGGCGGTTGATGATTATTCGGCCTGACCGAATGCCTTGATCTCCGCGGCTTCTTCGGGTGTGAGTTCGCGTGGGGCTTGCCCGTGCGCGATCTTGTCGCGTTGAACGTCGTGGCGTATGTCGTCGACGATTTCGGGGTTGGCTAGGGTGGTGACGTCGCCGATGTCGGTGAAGTTGGAGACTGCGGCGATGACCCGGCGCATGATTTTTCCGGATCGGGTTTTGGGCATGTCGGCGACGATCCACACGTTGGCGGGTCGGGCGATTTTCCCGATGTCGCGTTCGATTGCCTCCACGACTCGGTTCTTGGTGTCGTCGCTGGCGGTGTAGCCGGGTTTGAGCGAGACGTACATCTCGACTGCTCGGCCGCGCAGTTCGTCCATGACGGGCACCGCGGCGGCTTCGGCGATCTCATCGACGGTCAGGCTGGCCGACTCGAGCTCTTTGGTGCCCAGGCGGTGTCCGGCGACGTTGATGACGTCGTCGATACGGCCGAGGATGCGGAAGTAGCCGTCGGCGGCCTCCAGGGCGCCGTCGCCGGCCAGGTAGGGCCAGTCGTGCCAGTCGGTGCTGGCCGTGTCGCGGCAGTATTTTGCGTAGTAGGTCTGCACGAACCGTTCCGGCTGCCCCCAGATGGTCTGGAAAATACCGGGCCACGGATTACGGATGCAAATGTTGCCGGCCCGGCCGCTGCCGCGCTCGACGACATGACCGTTGTCGTCGTAGACGATCGGGTACACGCCGAGGACACCGGGGCCGCAGCTGCCCGGCTTCATCGGTTGCAGCCCCGGCAGGGTGGCGCCCAAGAAGCCACCGGTCTCGGTCTGCCACCAGGTGTCCACGATCACCGCCTCGCCCTTGCCGACCACATCGTGGTACCAGCGCCATACGTGTGGTTCGATCGGCTCACCGACGGTGGTCATGTGTTTGAAGTGGTAACCATATTTGGCCGGCTCATCCGGTCCGAGTTTGCGAAGCAATCGGATCGTCGTCGGCGCGGTGTGGAAGATGTTGACACCGAGCCTTTCGGCGATGCGCCACAACCGCCCGGCGTCCGGGTTGGTCGGCACGCCTTCGTACATGACGCTGGTCGCCCCGAGCGATAAAGGCCCGTAGACGATGTAGGAGTGGCCGGTGATCCAGCCGATGTCCGCCGCGCACCAGTAGGTGTCGGTCGGGTGGATGTCCTGGTAGTACTTCGACGTGCCGGTGACGTAGGCAAGGTAGCCGCCCGTGCTGTGTTCGCATCCTTTCGGTCGGCCGGTGGTGCCGCTGGTGTACATCAGAAACAGCGGAGCCTCCGCCGGCTGGGACACCGGCTCCACGCGCACACCGCGATACCTCGGCAGAACCTCATCGACGAACACATCCCGCCCAGCGACCATGGTGGCCGTCGACGCGTACCCGCCGGCGTGCCGGCGAAAAACCAGCACCTTGTCCACCGGCTGGCCAAGCTTCGCCGCGGTCGCCACCGCGTCGTCGGCCCTGACCTTGTGATCGACAAGTTCACCGTTGCGGAAGTAACCGTCGATGGTGATCAGCACGCGGCTGCCGGAATCGGCTATGCGGTCACCGCACGCCGCGCCGGAAAACCCTCCGAACACCTCCGAATGCACGACACCGAGGCGTGCGCAGGCGAGCATGACCACCGGCAGGTCCGGAACCATCGGCATATGCAGCGTCACCCGATCGCCGGTGCGGAGGCCGGCGAAGTCGCGCAGCAGGGCGGCGAACTCGTTGACCCGGACGTATAGCTCTTGGTAGGTGAGCGCCTGAGTGGCCTCGGTCTCTGGTTCTGGCACCCAGATCAGGGCCGCCTTGTTTCGGCTGGTGGCCAGATGCCGATCGACGCAGTTGTAGCAGGCGTTGAGCCGGCCGCCGACAAACCATTTCCAAAACGGCGGGTTGCTCGTGTCGAGGGTCGTGTGCCAGTACCGATCCCAGGCGAGCAGGTCCGCGTACTCCTTGAAACAGTCGGGGAACCGGTCCTCGGCGTAGCGGTCGCGGATGGCAGGATCGGCGGCGTTGGCTTGGCCGATGAATGCGGCCGGCGGCCGGTAATACTGTTCCTCGCGCCAATGCGCAGCGATTTGCGCCTCCGAGATCTCCTTCTCGGAGGCCCGCGCATCAGTGGTCTGCGGCTGCAGGTCCATTGTCATCGACCTCCCTCTGATCGGGGAACAGATGTTGCGGCGGTGGATGCACGCAGCAGGCCCGCGCACATGCCGAATTCGAGCAGCTGCGAACCGACGGTGGCCTGTCGCTCAAACATCGACGGATTCCCCCGCGCCAGCGACGCCCAGCACAGACCATCGGCGAGCGCCAAGGCGCGCATCTCGATGTCGGTCAGATCCCACGGCGGCCGGCTTTCCGCCTCCCGACGAAGCCGGGCGATCTGGCCGGCGCTGTCACTACCGGCGACCGCCTGCAACGCCGCGAGCAGCACGGACAGTTCACCGACGACATACTGCTCAGTCATATCGCATCGCCGCCTACCAGCGAACCGAACAATCAGCATATAGCCGCCCCAGTCGTGATGGAACCCATCGAACGCGTTGAAACCGACGGCGACCACGATCCAGCTATCAGGGTGCGTCAGCCAGTTGCCGCGGACGGTGTCGTTGCGTTATCGGCTCCGCAGCCATGGCGAATCCTGTTGAGACTGCGTCTCAGATCGCCATGGCGAATTCGGTGAAGGCAGCGGCGGTTCGTGGCGGGCGTGGTGTTTCTGTGGCGAGTTCGTAGCGACCACAGCGCAGATTCTGCAGGAAAGCCAACCCAGAGACGATCACTTGAGCGGTGCGGTCGGTGCGCAGCCCGCGCATAGGTCGCAGCCAATGTTTGAGCCGGCTGTGGTCGGCTTCGACACGGTTGTTGGCGTACCGTTCCACGTGGTGCCAAGCGACCGGGACCGGCTCGTCGAGCACCCGCGGGTAGACCGACGCGGGGTCGGCGGCTTCGGTGGGTTTCACTTTCAGCGTGGTCAGCGCACGCTGGACCAAGCGCCGGGCAGCGTCGGCGTCGCGCCGCTTCGACACGAGCACCTCGATGACCTGCCCGTGGTGGTCGACAGCGCGGTAAACGTAGCGCCACACGCCGTTGAGCGTGACGAAGGGTTTCGTCGACGAACCAGCGAGCGCTCGGCGGCCGCGCGACGACCCGGCTGCTCGCCCTGACGGCGGCCGTCGCGGCTGGCTTTGCGCCTGGCGATCATCGCTTTCGCCGGCGCGTGCCGGTGGGCTTGGTCATGAGGATGCGATGAATGGCGGCGTTGAGCGGGCGATTGCCGGTCCCGGCTAAGCCGATGCCGGGCCTTGTTCGACGACCCAGACCGGGTAGCGGCGCGGTGCCGTTGTGGCGGGCGTAGGCGCCTTTGGACTCAACCGATCGACACCCCGGCGGTCTCGCCAAGGATCTTGGCCGCTGTCAACGCCACGCAACCGGGTATGGCCAGGCATAGAGCAACCTCTGTGCAGGTGGGACGATGGGCGTCGTGTACGGTGCCGCGAACCTCTGGCAGTGGAAGCTGCACGCTAATGAACCCGGCCGCACCGAGTACTTCATGGCGCTGGCCGGCTCGTCGCACGAAGCCCTCGACGACTCCGGCTCGACGTACGTCGGGTTGGTCGGCCGCAGCCTCGACGGCCTGCCGACGGCCGACCTCCAGCCGGACTGGCTGGCACGACATTACCGGTTCGTAGATCCTCGCACCGGCGAGACGATCGGCGTGAAAGACCGCTTCGAGGGTCAGCCGATCGGCGAGAGCGGCACGGGGGCGCGGCTGGTGATCTTCCACGACGATCCCGGCGACGGCGTGGCAACCTGATGATCAGGGTCGGGCTCGTCGGAGCCGGTCCATGGGCCGGCATGTTCCACGCGCCGATGCTCGCCAACGCACCCGGTCTCATGCTGAGCGCGGTGTGGGCGCCGCGCCGGGAGGCCGCCGAACACCTGGCACAGCGGTACGGCGCCGCAGCCGCGGCCACGTTCGATGACCTGTTGGAGCGGTGTGACGCGGTCGCGTTCAGCGTCCCGCCGGACGTACAGGCTACTCTGGCTCCGCTAGCAGCCCGCGCCGGCAGGCACATGCTCCTGGAGAAGCCGCTGGCTCGTACCGTCGACGATGCGGACGCCATTGCCGCGGCTGCCGACGCCGCCGGCGTGGCCACACAACTGATGCTCACGTACCGGTTCACCAACGCCGGTGCACGAGTTCCTCCGCGCGCTGGCCGGTGTGCCCGTCCGGTACGTCCGCACGACCTGGATCGGCGGCGGCGCGTTGGCCGGCTCGCCGTTTGCGACTCCGTGGCGCCAGGCCGGCGGCGCGGCGCTGCTCGACCTCGGCCCCCCGTACTGGATCTTGCCGAGGCGGCCGGCGGACCCGTGACCGAGGTGCGGGCGGCGGAGCGCGGCGGCGTCGTGACGATCACGACTATGCACGCTGGCGGAACGGTCGGACAAATCGCGCTGTCGGGCACCACACCCGGTGCGCACGGCCCGCTAAAGGCGGAGGCGGTCACCGAGACCGGCCGGTTTATCTTGGCCGACGCGATTCCTGGACCGTTGGACGATGTGCAGCGCGCAATCGCGGACGAGTTCGCCCGCACCGTGCGGGGCGAGTTCACACAGCAGATCGACGCGCACCACGGGGTGCGGATCCAACGGATGCTGGCGGCCGTGGACGAGTCGCTCGACACCGGCCGGCCGGCATCCCCGCGCTCGTCGTGACGGCGCTCGCGGTCGTGTCTTTTCGCGAGGAACTTACCCTGCCGTCCGTTCGGGTCTCGGCCGTCCGCCTCGGCGCCACGGGACAACAGGTGGGCGACAGGGCAAATAGAATTCCGACTCAGCGACATCGAAGGGCTCGCCCCAGGCCATGTCCTTTGCGGCAACCAGAACAGGAACGTGGCTGGGCGTGTTCGGTGTTATGCCGATGCCGCCACCCTGCCAAGGCGACACGGCTCGCGACCCAGGTGGCGACCGCAGCGGCGGCGACCAGTGCCAGCCACGGGTCTCTGGCCAACCCACGCCGCAGCATGGTCGCCATCAGTGATTGATGCGACATGTCGGCGTCTCCTCGGGCGCGGCATTTGTTGGCAGAGGTGCGCGTTGCGTCAGTACGGCCAATCGGTTCCACAATGGATGGTTGGTTGTCATAATCGTCCTCCACAGCCAGGCCTTCGACCTTGTGGCGGGCATCCTGGCCCGCCACAAGCGCCCCAGGACTTCGATACCCGGATCGCTGCCACCGCCGATCACGCAGGCTTGGCGAACAAGCCGATCGCGCCAGCAAAGGCTCGCAAAGACCTGGTCGAGACCCGCGTGCAGGTGCTGGGGCACGTAGTTGCCGTCGAGACCACCCGTCGCGCCATCGACCAGGGATCGCTACGGTTGCCCACGTCGACAGGGTTCACGCCTGCGGCCGCAACCGCGACCACAGCACATCCGTTCGAACGATCAGGTGCCGGAAACCGCTGACGCGCAACGCATCGGGCGAGCCTGGAGGTGGATCACCACTGCACGCACCGGCCGAGTATCACACAAGCGCCGACACGATCTCACGCGCTGGTGGTCACGCGAGTACGACGTCAACTCCAATCCGCCCCCGGCTTCAGCGAGACCGCATTGAGTGAGGCGCTGGCGGCTGCGGGAATCGCCTATCGGCACAACCCCTGTGCAATCCGCAGCCGAACCCGGCCGGGTTCGCTGGCGCAGCTTCCGAGCTTTCTCATGCTCGCTCGGTCTTCTCCGAGTGGATCAGCCGACCGGATGCGGACCGAGGCGATCGACTCTCTGGCGATGTTGGCTCGGCGTGAGCGGGCGGCGGTGCCGTGATTTCGAGGCCGACCAGGGCCATTGTCATCGTGAGGTCGCGGATCGCGCCGTCACTTTTTTGGGTGGCGGCGAGACCTGCCT
>DATCXD010000507.1:0-9617 GCA_036566005.1 Micromonosporaceae bacterium
GCGGGCCGCCACTCGCCCATCATCTCCGAGGTGCCACTCGCGCGGGAACGTCGGGCTGCACGTCCGGCATCGCGTGGCGAACAACAACAAGGCGCGCACCGGTCACGAGAGATAGCATGGACTCTCCCGGTTCGTCGGGAAAGAATGCTAGACCATCGAAAGAGGAGTCGCCGTGAATCGCCGCCCCGCCCGCTCGCTTCCCGCCGCGTCGACGCCGTCGACGTCGCTGGTAGGCCAGCCGCGCACGGCTGCGGCGGCGGTACGGGTAGCACGCCCGTCGGACGTACGTCGAGTACGCACGACGGCCTGAGTTCACCCGTTCCCTCTCGAAAGGTGACCCACCGATGACCGGGTCGATTCCCGCCGTGCCCGAGAAACCCTCGCTGGACGGCATCGAAGACAAGCACGCTGAGCGCTGGGATGCCGAGGCAACCTACCGGTTCGACCGGAACCGTACGCGTGACGAGATCTACTCCATCGACACGCCGCCGCCGACGGTGAGCGGCAGCCTGCACATCGGGCACGTATTCAGCTACACCCACACCGATGTGATTGCCCGGTTCCGGCGGATGCGCGGCGCCGAAGTGTTCTACCCCATGGGCTTCGACGACAACGGGCTGCCGACCGAGCGCCGCGTGCAGAACTACTTCCACGTGCGGTGCGACCCGTCGTTGCCGTACCTGCCGGACATGCCGTCGCCCGTGCCGCCGCGGAACGCGACCGAACGTAAGGCTCCCCCACTGCGGCTCTCCCGACGGAACTTCGTCGAGTTGTGCACGACGCTCACGATCGAGGACGAGAAGGCCTACGAGGCGTTGTGGCGCAAGCTCGGCCTGTCGGTCGACTGGTCGATGACGTACACCACGATCGGCGTACGGGCACAACGAGCGGCCCAGCGGGAATTCCTGCGCGAACTGGCCGCGGGCGAGATCTACCATGCACTCGCGCCGACCGCTTGGGACGTCGACTTCCAGACCGCCGTCGCCCAGGCCGAGCAGGAGGATCGAGAGGTCGCGGCGGCGTACCACCGGATTGCCTTCGGCGTGACCAACGACGGCGCCGGCACGGTCGACGTGGAAACGACGCGGCCGGAGCTGTTGCCGGCGTGCGTCGCCCTGGTCGCGCATCCGGATGACGAGCGCTACCAACACCTTTTCGGCCGTTCGGCGACGTCGCCGCTGTTCGATGTGACGGTGCCTATCCACGCGCACCGTCTCGCCGACCCGACCAAGGGCACCGGCATCGCCATGGTCTGTACGTTCGGCGACGCGACGGACGTGCAGTGGCAACGCGAGCTGGGCCTGCCGATCCGACCGGTCATCGGCCGGGACGGTCGGTTCATCGAGGCGGACCTCGCCGGTTGGGGAGCCTGCGCCGACGGTGCCGCGTACTACGAACGGCTGGTCGGTCGCACCGCGGCGCAGGCCCGTCGCGACATCGTGGCGACCTTGGCCGAGACCGGTCTGCTGATCGGCGAGCCGCGGCCGGTGACGCATGCGGTGAAGTTCTACGAGAAGGGCGATCGCCCGTTGGAGATCGTCACGAGCCGGCAGTGGTTCGTGCGCACGATGGCGCACCGGGATGCGCTGCTGGACGCGGGCCGCGCACTGCAGTGGCAGCCGCCCTACATGCGTCACCGCTATGAGGATTGGGTCAATGGCCTCACGTCCGACTGGCTCATCAGCCGTCAGCGATTCTTCGGCGTCCCGTTTCCGGTCTGGTATCCGCTCGACGACGCGGGCGAAACTCGTTATGACGCACCGATTCTGGCCGCGGAAGCGACGCTGCCGATCGACCCCGCCAGCCAGACCCCACCCGGCTACGACGAGTCCGACCGTGGCCGTCCCAATGGTTTCGTCGGCGACACCGATGTTATGGACACGTGGGCGACCTCATCGCTGTCGCCGCAGATCGTCGCCGGCTGGGGCGAGGACGACGATCTCTACGCCCGGGTGCATCCGATGGATCTGCGACCACAGGCGCACGAAATCATCCGTACGTGGTTGTTCGTCACCATCGTTCGTGGACGCAACATCGACGGCACGCCGCCGTGGCGCACGGCCGCGATCTCGGGCTGGATCGTCGATCCGGATCGCAAGAAGATGTCGAAGTCGATCGGCAACGTCGTCACCCCGATGGCCCTGCTAGAGCAGTACGGCAGCGACGCGGTGCGTTACTGGGCCGCGTCGGGTCGGCCGGGCGCGGACACCGCCTTCGACACCAACCAGATGCGAGTTGGCCGGCGGCTGGCGACGAAGGTGTTGAACGCCAGTCGATTCGTGCTCGGGTTCCCGGCGCCGGACGCCAGCGCCGCGGTCACCGAGCCATTGGACCGCGCGATGCTGGCCGCCCTTGACGCGGTGGTCGCCGAGGCCACGAGCGCACTGGACGGCTACGACTACACGCGCGCGCTCGAACGCACCGACGCGTTCTTCTGGACGTTCTGCGACGACTACGTCGAACTAGTCAAACAACGTGCCTACAGTGCCGGCCCCGGGGCGGAGTCGGCCCGACTCGCCTTACGCCAAGCACTCGACGTGCTGCTGCGGCTGTTCGCCCCCTTCCTGCCGTTCGTCACCGAGGAAGTCTGGTCGTGGTGGCGTGACGGGTCGATCCATCGCGCATCGTGGCCGGCGCCGGGTGGTGGTGGCGGCGACGCCGCAATCCTCGCCGCCGCGTCCACACTGTTCGGCGCGGTCCGCCGAGCGAAAGCAGCCGAAAACCTCTCCATGCGTACGGATGTGCCACAGGTCATCGTGCCGGCGGACACGCCCGGACTCGACTACTGGGATGCGGTCCACGAGGATCTCCGGGCTGCGGCGAACGCCGAGAAGTTGGTGATCGAGGCATAGCCGTCGCGTTCCCGGCCGTCGCGTTCCCGGCCGTCGCGTTCCCGGAAGTCGCGTTCCCGGCCGCCCGGCCGGCGGCCTGGATCGGCGCATAGACTCGATTAGGTGGGGGCGCGCACGTGAGACCCGGCGACGATGCCGGTGCCAGCGGTCGCGGCGACACCGGAGCGACACCTGACCGGCCCGACGAGGGCGACGGGCACATCATCGATATGAGCGTTGCCCCGGCGGTATCGGCGCGCCCCGTGCCGTGGCGCATCATCGCACTGATCATCGCGCTCGTCCTCGGCGGCGTGACCGGTTATTTCGTCGGAGACAATCACGGCCGGAACAATGCGAGCCCGACACCTAGCCCGAGTCCGACGGCATTGACCAAGCCCTTCTCCGCCGTGACCCTGACCGGTCGCCAGTGCTCCGTACAGCTCGGCAAGCGGCTTCAACTCGGTGTCGAGATCACGAACGACACGAACCACCAGATCATGCTGACCGACATCCAGGTCGGCCTGCCGATCGGTGGATTGCATGTGCGTACCAAGGCATTCGGGACGTGCGGAGCGGTCGGCGGCAACACCGGTCCGCAGCCCCTCGCCGCCGGCAACAGCACCTGGATCAACGCAACATTCGACGTCGACGAGCCGTGCCCGCGCGGCATGCCGGTCCTTTTCGTCGCGGTGTACGACACCGGAGAATCCGTGATGGGCGGCTTCAATGATCTCAGCCAGGTGCCGTACACCGGGTGCAGCGCGTCCGGCGGCTAGCGGTGTGCCGCCGGCGCCGAACTGGACTACCGTCAGCAACAACAATTCGAGCATGCCCTTGGTGAGTCGCTGCGGCTGGATCGGACTATGCACCTCAACTTGCGGGACTTGGCACACATCGACGCGGCCCTGTCACCTGTCGGGGCGTCGTGAGGACCGTTTTGAACCTGATTGGTGCGAATAGAGCACCTCAGACGCGGGTAACGCTGGCCCATGGTCACGCCTGAGTCGGCTGACCTGGCCAGTGCGCGGCCCCCGCCATCCGTCCCGGTAGAGGAGGTCTCCTTGGATCTCCCGTTCGACTCGGACGGACTTTATGCGGTGCGCTCGAGTGTTGCCGCGCACGCCGGCCACCTTGGCGCCTCGACACAGGTTGTTCAGCGAGTCCTGATCGTAGCGAGTGAACTGGCGACGAATGCCGTACGGCATGGTGGCGGCCGTGGCCGGCTCCGCCTCTGGGCGGCGGGTGGGCGACTGCATTGCGAGGTCAGCGACTCCGGGCGTGGCCTGCGCGACATCATGGCCGGCGCCGAACGCCCGTCGCCAACCGCACCGGGTGGACGCGGTCTGTGGATCAGCCGCCAACTCGCCGACGAGTTCGCGATCAAGTCCGGGCCCAACGGTACGACGGCCCGATTCGCGATCGGTCTCGACGGCGACGCCGTGGACATTTCCGACGACTCCGGCTGACTTGTCCGTACCGTCGGGTCATCGCGAGCCGCACACGCCGCAGACCTGAAGCCGGTCGACATCGCCATCGGCGGCCCAGCCGACGGTGAGGGCAGCATGCTCCTCAAGGTGCACGTGACTGACATAGGCTGCGTCCCATTTAGCGAGAGCGCAGGTCCACGGAGCGGGACGGGCCGGTTAGACTGATCCATATGTACACGCACGGGCATCACGAATCGGTGCTTCGCTCGCATCGGTGGCGTACGGCCGAAAACTCGTCGGCGTATCTGCTGCCACACCTCGCACCCGGCGCGTCATTGCTCGACGTTGGCTCCGGCCCCGGCACGATCACGGTGGATCTGGCCGACCGGGTCGCGCCCGGTCGTGTCACCGCGCTCGAAGCGACCGAGAACGCGATCGCGCTGACCCATGCCGAGGCGACGAGGCGGGGCCGGACCGACCTGTCCTACGTGGTCGGCGACGTGCACGCGATGGAGTTCGCCGACGCGAGCTTCGACGTGGTCCACGCACACCAGGTGCTCCAGCACGTCGCCGACCCGGTCAAAGCGCTCGCCGAGATGCGGCGGGTGTGCCGTCCGGGCGGGCTCGTTGCCGCAAGGGACAGCGACTACGCCGCATTCACATGGTTTCCGCAGCTGCCCGAGCTGGACGAATGGCTCGCCCTCTACCGGCGCATCGCCCGACAGAACGGCGGCGAGCCGGATGCCGGACGCCGCTTGCTGTCCTGGGCCCGCGCCGCCGGTTTTACTGACGTCACGCCCTCGGCGACCACGTGGCTGTTCGCCACGCCCGAGGACCGCGCGTGGTGGGGCGGCATGTGGGCGGATCGCGTCGTTCAATCGGATTTTGCCCGCCAGGCGGTCGATCGGGGTGAGGCGACGGCCCGCAACCTGCAACGGATGAGTGAAGCGTGGACCGCGTGGGCAAGCGCCGATGACGGGTGGCTCGCGATCCTGCACGGCGAGATCATCGGCCGCGCGTAGGCGCGATCCTGCGCGGCGAGATCATCGGCCACGCCTGGCCTTGCCGTCGCGCCCGCCGTCCGACATCCGATTCGTCCAAGACGCGAGCCGGCCCGGGCTCGTACGGTGTGGCTATGACGCCTTCCTTCAACCTCATCGGGCTGATCGTTTCTGACATGGCCGCCTCGTTGGCGTTCTACCGTCGACTTGGCCTGGACATCCCACCCGGCGCCGAGACAGAGCCACACGTGGAGGTCACGCTGGCCGGCGGACTCCGGTTGGCCTGGGACGCGGCCGACATGATCAGGTCGATCGATCCCGACTGGACACCGCCGAACGGCGGTCACCGCGTCTCGTTGGCTTTCTTGTGTGACAGCCCGGCCGACGTCGATGCTTCGTACGCCGATCTCGTCGCGGCCGGATGCAAAGGTCACAAGGAGCCGTGGGATGCGTTCTGGGGCCAGCGTTACGCGATGATCGTCGACCCGGACGGAAACAGCGTCGAGCTTTTCGCGTCGTTGCCGCGTGGAGAGTCGTCCGCCTGAGTCGGCATTCCCAGCAGACTCCGCGCACCGGAGCGAGCGGACCGCCGGCCGGGACGGTCCGACGTCACACAATCGCGCCAGGCAGTCGAGCCCGCCGTTCCGCGTACCCGTGGAAAGGTGTGACACGGGCCTATGACGTGATCGACGGTCAGCGACGCGCGCGGACCCGGGCCGGCGCCCAGGCGTACACCGTCCGGATGTGCGGCACCGGACGGTTCCGCGACCGCAGCCAGACAATCGCGGCCACGCCGACGCCAACCGCGGCACCGATGCCGGCGCCGGTCCAGACGGCAGCCGGCTTGCGGGCGGTGTCGCCGACCTTGCCGACGAGCGCCCGCTGTTGCCGTGCCACCGCCGCCCGACGACGACCGAGGGCCCGCTGGCCGCGATTGATCGCCTGGTGGCCGCGATCCTTGGCATCGGCGACCGTCTGATTGAGCGCGTCCTTCGTCCGCGCCTTCACGTCGGTCTTCACCGCGAGCGCTTCCACCGTCTGGCCGAGTTGGGCCCGGGTCGCAGCGATTTCCGCACGAAGGGCGTCCGCGTCGGTCGGCGCCGAGCCGTTCACATGTTCGTCCACCGCCATCACTGCCTCCCGTCCTTGACCGCTTGGCTGAGTGTGTCGACGTCGGCCTTCACGCTGCCGATAGTCTGCTCGGGCACTGGTGTGCCGGCACGCTTGAACTCAAAACGACCGACGAGAGCACAAATCCCGGCGATCAGGAACAGGCCACCGGCGACGATCAGCGCCGCCGCCCACGCCGGCAGGACCAGCGCGAGCAGAAGTGCGAGGCCGGCTAGGAGTGCCCCGACGCCGTAGAACGCCACGACGCCCGCGCCGCCGAAGAGCCCGGCGCCCAGCCCCATTTTCTTGGCTTTGGTGGTCATCTCAAGCTTGGCCAGCGCAATCTCGTCGCGCACCAATTGCGACACCTGTTCGCTGGCCAGCTTGACGAGGTCGGCCGTCGAGCTCGGCTTGGGCCCGGGTCCGATAGCGCCGTTCAGCGTGACCGGAACGGAACCGTTGACCGTCGTGCCGACCGCCGGAGCGGCCTCGAACGTCTGCTCGGTCATGGCGAGCTCACCTCCACGGGCTGCGACTAAGCGGCTATGTGAGTGGTGTCTGCCCGAATAGCTGCCCAGCTAACCCTGACACGCCACGGGAGCCCAAACCGGAGAATCGGTCATCTTCGCTGGCTCGACCGCCAACGGCCAGCGGTTCCGACGACCCCGGGTTCAGCGGCCCGATCGCCCCGATCCGAAGCGGCGGCCGGACCGGCGTCGACCAGCGAGTCCGACAGCGGCCGCCGTCACCGCGCCGGCGCCGATCGCGGCGGCGACCAGGCCGTGCCGTTGTGATGCCCAGACCTGCGCGCTTCGCTCGGTCGACCGCTCGTCGAACGCGCCATGGGCACCGAAATCCGAGCCCGCCCGACGGTCGGCCGCCTTCCAGAGATTCGCCGGCTGCTGCGGATCTCGCGGCTGGTCGGTCTGCTGGGACGTGAATCCGGTCCGGGCCAGATAGCGGTCCAGGATTCCCGGTGCGACGGCGTTCGCGGCCAGCGTCGCCACCGTCGACCCGCCGACCCAATACTCCCGGCGCCGCGGGTGGTCAGCCGCGAAGACGATGGCCCGGGCCGCGACTTCCGGCTGATAAATCGGCGGTACGGGCTGAGCCTTGCGCGGCAGGCGCGACAACACCCAGCTGAATTGAGGTGTATTGACCGCCGGCAACTGGACCATCGTCGTGCGGACGTGACTACGTTCGTGCAACAGCTCGCATCGAACGGACTCGTTGAAGCCCTGGATCGCGTGTTTGGCGCCGCAGTAGGCGCTCTGCAACGGGATTCCCCGGTAAGCGAGCGCCGATCCGACCTGTACGACGACGCCGCGGTCACGGGGCAGCATACGGGTCAGCGCGGCGTGGGTGCCGTACACGTATCCGAGGTAGCTCACGTCCGTGACCCGGCGGAACTCGTCCGGATCTATCTCCATGAACGGTGCGAATACGGAGGTGAAGGCAGCGTTCACCCAGACGTCGATCGGTCCGAGTTCGCGTTCGACCGTGTCGGCGGCCTTGTCGACCGATTCGAAGTCGGCCACGTCGACCGGGATGGACAGGGCGTCGCCACCGGCGTTCTCCACATCGGCCGCCGCCCCGATCAGGCCGGATTCACCCCGGGCGAGGAGTGCGACGCAGTCGCCCCGCGCACCGAAGGCTCGGGCGACGGCACGGCCGACCCCGCCGCTCGCACCGGTCACGACTATGGTTCGCGGGTCCGTCATATCCGCGTGCTACCCGCATCCGGCGCCTGCTATGCGGGAGCGCCGCTTATTCTCGGCCACATCCGCTTCTCGGCCACATCCGTGCCTACCCTCGCCACGGGTCGCACCGCGGCGAACGGAACGGCCATCCGCCGTCGGACCTTTCTGGCCACGTCGACGACCACGCCGATACGGCGTGCGGAGCGGGTTCTCCGAAGTCCTGAGCGGGCCGCCCGACAGCGCCGCCATCCGGCGATCTCGCGCGGGCGGTGCGTCAGGTGCCGTCGCCCATGCCGCCGCTGCTGCCGGACATGTCGACGCCGGCCGGATCGACACCGGATGCGTCGGAACTGGTGCCGGATCCGCCACTGGGCAGATAGCGCATGGGATCGACGGTCGGCAAACGGACGGCGATCGGTGGCGCCGGCCGCGCGCGACCGATGTTGTCCGCGCGTACGGCCGTCGGGACGAGCAGCACCGCGGTGCCGTACGCACAGATCTCGGTCCACGCCGACGACAGGATGCGGTTGTCGAACTTCATGCCGATGACCGCGTCCGCACCGAGCAGTTCGGCCTCGGCGGCAAGATTGGCGATCGCGTCCCGGCGCCAGCGCAACAGCGACGGGACCATCTCCCGGGTCGCCCGGCCGTCCACGCGCTTGATGCCTTCGCTGAAGGGGTTCAAGGTCCGTGCCGTCAGGCCGACCACCTCGCCGATGACGGTGTCGATCCGTCGACCCGGAACCTCGTCGGTGGTCACGATCAACATGGTCTGTTCACCGGAGCCCTTCGAATGCTGACTGGCTTGGAGCGTATCGCCGCTATAGCGATGATTTAGCCGAAATACCGGAAAAACTCGTCGCCGAGCACAGCGCCGCTCAGTGATCGCCCACGATCGGCCAGCCGCAGCCGCAGCGACCGCCGATGCGTTGCGCCGCCACCGCCCGGCTTACGAGCTCCCGCCGTTCGGTCTGGGCACGCAGCGGTACGAACTCCTCGGCTTCCTCCCGATGCAGGTGACACGTCAGCACGTCGCGGAACACCGCGAACGCGTCGGCGAAACGCGGGCCGGCAATGTCTGTCGCGCTCAGCCGTTCGAGCAGTTCCGAGATCTGATCCTCTTCGACGAACCGGGCGTGCGCGACGGCCTCGCCATCGGTCACACAACGTCGTGTCAACGGCCGTACGACATCCGCCTCGATCGACTCGTGCAGTTCAATGAGCTCAGCGAGCGTTCGCACCGCCTGCGCGCGCCGAGCGATGGGTGAGAGTTCCACCAAGTTGAGCGCCATAACGATCTCGGCGTGCTGCGCCAACAGGACGTCGATGAGATCGACATCGGAAGACTTTGCATCGGCCACTTCGGCGGACAGGTCCACGGTCGCCTCCGGAAATACCAAGCACGGCAATGCCAACACCCCGTCGTTGCCTATAGCGGCTTACCCGAGCGACGCATTCGCGAAACGCTCGCCCCCAAGCGTGCGACCGGCCGATCTCCGCGGGCGTGCGACCGGCCAGTTTCCACGGCGTGCGAGCGGCCAGCCTCCG
>DATCXD010000273.1:0-8169 GCA_036566005.1 Micromonosporaceae bacterium
CCGACGGCCGCGGCCAACGCCGTGCGTGCGCTGCGACGGCGCGAACTCTTCCGGGTCGCCTGCGGCGATTTGCTGGGTACGGAGGCCGGCGCGCCGCTGCCGGGCCTCGCCAACGTGATCGAGGTCGGTTCGGCGCTGGCCGACATCACCGACGCGACACTCGCCGCGACGCTGTCGAGCGCGTTGACGGCTGCCCCCGGGCTCCGCTTCGCGATCATCGGCGTCGGGCGGCTCGGTGGCCGGGAACTGAGCTACGCATCCGACGCCGACGTGCTGTTTGTCTACGAGCCGCCGCCCGGTGTCGCCGAGGACGCGGCCAGTGGTGTCGCACACGCCGT
Source organism: Micromonosporaceae bacterium (assembly GCA_036566005.1). Classification (GTDB taxonomy): domain Bacteria; phylum Actinomycetota; class Actinomycetes; order Mycobacteriales; family Micromonosporaceae; genus DASQPR01. The sequence continues at coordinate 339 of DATCXD010000273.1, forward strand.
CGCGGAGCAGATCCGCCGCGTCCTGAGCGTGCCCGCGCCCGAGCCACCGCTGTCGATCGACGCCGACCTGCGACCCGAAGGCCGGCAGGGGCCGCTGGTCCGCAGCCTCGCTGCCTATCAGCAGTACTACGCGCGGTGGTCGAAGGTGTGGGAGGCACAGGCGCTGCTGCGGGCGCGGTACGTGGCCGGCGATCCCGATCTCGGCGCCCGGTTCCTCGCGATGGCCGACGGTGTGCGGTATCCGGCCGGCGGCCTCGCGGCCGAGCAGGTGATGGAGATCCGGCGCATCAAGGCCCGCGTCGACACCGAACGGCTGCCCCGGGGGGCGGATCCGGCGATGCACGCGAAACTCGGCCGGGGCGCACTCACCGACGTTGAGTGGGCCGTACAGCTGTTGCAACTCCGGCACGGGTACGAGGTCGAGGGGCTGCGTACGCCACGGACGCTCGGCGCTCTGGACGCGGCCCGAGCGGCCGGCTTGATCGACGACGGCGACGCCGACGCGCTCGAAGCGGCGTGGCGCCTGGCCAGCCGCGTACGCAATGCTCTCATGATCGTGCGCGGCCGGCCGACCGATCAGGTGCCACGGCAGGGCGTCGAGCTCGCCGGGCTCGTACGGGTGTTGGGCGGCGACTCGGTCCGCGAGCCCGGTGAATTCGTCGACCATTATCTGCGGACGTTGCGGCATGCGCGGACGGTCTTCGAACGCGTGTTCCTCGGGGCCGGTCTGCGCATCGATGGAGTGATGCGTTGATGCTGCGCGAGTCGGCACCGTGCGCCGACCCGGACGCAACGATCGCGGGCAAGCGTGCCGCTCAGGGCCGCCGGGCATTGTGGATCATCGCGGCCCTCGCCGTTCTGGCGGCGGCACTGCGGTTGCCGTACGTCTGGACGGGGCTGTCCACCGACGAGGGTGGCTACGCGTACGTGGCGCAGCAGTGGTCGCGTGGTGCCCGGCTCTATGACACGGCCTGGCTCGACCGGCCGCAGGGTCTCCTGCTGACCTACCGGGGGTTGCTGGCTCTGGGCGAATCGGGCTGGGCGATCCGGGGCCTGGTCGTGTTGATCGGTTCCGTGATGACCGTGCTCATCGCCTCGATCGGCGGACTGCTCGCCGGTCGCCGGCTGGCGATCGCGGCGGCGGCTGTGTACGCCGTCGTCGGCGTCGCCCCGCACCTGGAAGGGATGACGCTCAACGGCGAGCTGCTGGCGACCGTACCGGCGACGGCCTCGGTGGCGGCGGCCCTACAGTGGCGACGGAGCCGGCACGCGGCGTGGCTGCTCGGCGCGGGCGTCCTCGCGGGCCTGGCGTTGGCTATGAAGCAGTCCGGATTCGACGGGCTGGTCGTCGGGCTCGCGATCGCGCTCGGCGTGGCCGGGGCGTGGCGCGCTCGGCTCGGCGCGGCGGCGGTCTTCCTGAGTGGGTTCGCGGTGCCGATCATCGCGTTGGTCGTCGACGGCTGGTCGCGTGGCTGGTCGCGTTACTGGACGGCGTTGGCCGGCTATCAGCTGTCCTCCTTCGACAGCGCGCACAACAACGCCGACACGCGGTGGACCGAGCTCGTCGGCTCGCTGCCGTTCATGTTGTGGGACCTCGGCGCGGTGATCGTCATAGCGCTGCTGGGGCTCTGGCTGCTGCCGCGCAGCGGTCGCGCGCCCCTCGTCTGGTGGCTTGTCGCCGGGCTCGTCGCGGTCAACCTGGGCGGTTCCTACTGGACGCACTACTACGTGCAGTTGCTGCCGCCGCTCGTCCTCGCGGCGTCGTACGCGGCCGTTGCGGTGGCCGCCCGTGGGCTACGGTTCGCGCTCGCCGCCGTTCTCGTCGTTCCCGCGTTGGCCTGGATGGTTGCTGTGCTTCCGCTGTCAACCCAAGTTCGCGAACGTGCCATCCCATATTTCGCGTCATCCATCGCGGACCGGCACATCGCCGCTGCCGTCGACGCCGAGACCCAACCCGGCCAGCGGATATACGTCCTGGAGTCGGAGGCGTTGGTCTACTTCCTCGCGCAGCGTCCGACCGCCTATCCCTATCTGTGGGGTATGCCGATCAAGAAGATTCCCAGCGCAATCACACGTTTGCGCACGATGCTGGAAGCGAACGACCGGCCGATCCTGGTGATCTTGGACACGCCGGATGCGAACTCGGTCGACCCGAGCGGCGGCATCGCGAGCGACCTGGCCAGGTATTACCACCCCGACCGGATCGTCGACGGCGTGCAGATCCTGCGCGCCAACGACGCGACATGACAACGACTCCAATCCGCCGAATCGCAGGCGGTGCGCGGGACAAGGGTGCGAATGTGATTCGGCTGGCCGTTTACCGGGAACGAGCCGACGCGGGTGCAACTCATGCGCAATCAGATCCGCAACGGAGTCGGTATAGCATCGCGGGCGGCGTGAGGGGGATTTGCATGACACTGACGAGCGTCGCCGTACGAGGTCTGACGCGGCGTCCAGCGTTCGTCCGCTGGGTTGGTTTCGCCGGAAGTGTCCTGCTCTCGATCGCCGCGTTCGTGCACGGTGCGTTCCCCACGCTGGTGCTCGACGCCAGCCCGGCCACGATCGCCGAGGGCCCGGACGGCGCACTCGTCTATGTGCTCTGGGGACTCGGCACAGCCGGCCTGGTCACCGCCTGGTGGCTGGGCCGACATCTGATCGGCACCGGCCTGCTCTCCGCCCGGTGGGTGATCGTTACCGCGGCGCTCTGGATGCTGCCGATGGTGGTGTGCCCGCCGACCGGCAGTCGTGACGTCTACGCCTATGCGTGCCAAGGTGCGCTCGTGGCCGCCGGCCACAGTCCGTACCACGAAGGTGTGGCGGCGCTGCCGTGCCAGTGGCTCTCGTCCGTGTCGGTGATCTGGCGGGACACGCCGGCTCCGTACGGACCGCTCTTTCTGATGATCGCGGGTGCGGCCGCGAAGACCGGATCACTGACCGCCGTGATCGTCATCTTCCGCATCATGGCCATCGTCGGCGTCATCATGATCGCCGTGTTTCTCCCGGCACTCGCCCGCCGCGTCGGTGTGCCGACCGACCGGGCTCTATGGCTCGTTCTCGCGTGCCCGCTCGTTGTCGTACACCTGATCGGGGGCGCCCACAACGACGCGCTGACGGTCGGTCTCCTGGTCGCCGGCCTCGCCCTTCTCGCGACCCGCTCGCACCGTACGAGTGCGCTGATCCTCGGCGGTGTGCTGATCGGACTGTCGATCGCGGTCAAGACGACGATCGGTGCCGTGTTGCCGTTCGCGGCGCTGTTCGCCGCGGGCGGCCCGGCGTTGCCCGCCATCGGGGTGCTTGTCCGGCGGTCGATCGCCGTAATCGGCTCGGCGCTCGCCACCCTGCTCGGGCTGTCGTGGGGCCTCGGGCTCGGTACGTTCGGCTGGATCACCGCGCTCTCGCACGCCGGCGACTCCATCGGTTGGACGTCGCCTCCGACGGCGGTCGGTCTCACGATCGGTTACCTCGAACGACCGTTCGGTGGGCACTTCGACGCCGTACCGGCCTGCCGGCTCGCCGCTCTCGTCCTGATGCCGATCGTCCTGCTCGTGATCTTGTGGCACTCGCGCAATCACAACCCGCTCTATGGCGCCGGTCTCGCGCTGCTCGCGACGATCTTCCTGGCTCCGGTCGTACAGGCGTGGTATCTGGTGTGGCCGCTGGCCATGTTCGCGGTAACCAAGGTGCGGATCCGCTGGTTCATCATCGGGGTCGCCTTCGCCTCGTGCATAGTGCTGCCGGACGGCAGCGGGTTCACCAGGCTCCTCCAGGCCCCCATGTCCTTCATCGTCACCGGCATCGTGATCTGGGCCTTCGTACGCGGGCTTACGTGGCTGCGCGGCTTCGACCCGAAGGAGGTCGAGTTCAGCGAGGAAGCCATCAACGGCTTCGACCGTCTACCCGCGGGCGACGACTGGCGCTCCCGGGCCGGCCTCGCCGCGACCGCACCGGCGATCGCGGGTGCGCGTTCGGCCAACGGCCGATCGGTGCCGCCCGACGGCGACTGAGGCGTAGGCCGAGAGGCGCCACCCACGCATCCATGGTTACCATCGGGTAGCAGCGTTTCGCGTGGAGGGACGTGCCCGTGGCGATCGAGCAGCTGTCCGAATCGACGGGCCAAGCGCCGGCCGCGAGCGGATCTCGTGCTCGCCAACTCGCGTCCATGGCTGTCGACGCGCCGCGCTTTCTGCAGCGTACGGCGGCCAGACACGGTCACGTCGTCCAGTTGAAGCTCGGCCGTGGACCCGTCATCCTGCTCACCGACCCGGACGCCACGCGCGCGGTGCTGGTCGACGAGCGGTCATTCCCCAAGGGGATGGGCCGCGGCGTGGCCGGCGGCGAGCCCGGTGACACGCCACTGCGCGCCGTTCTCGGTAACGGGCTGCTTACCAGCCGGGGCGAACACCACCGGCGGCAACGGCGTCTCATCCAGCCCGCGTTCCATCATCGGCGGATCGCGTCGTACGCCGACGTGATGGTGGCCGAGGCGGCCGCGATGACGGCCGACTGGAGCGACGGCGCCACGGTCGACCTGCACGGCGCCTTCGCCGCCGCGACTCTGCGCGTGCTGACCAGGACCGTCTTCGACGTCGAGGTCAGCGGCGACGACGCCACGATGATCAAGAAGGCGGTCAACGCCACGATGCGGGGACCGGGTGCCAACGTCATCCTCGTGTCCTTCATGCGTCGTCTCGGCGGACATGCGTTGGCGGCGCGGCGCGAGGCCCTGGCCGACATCGATTCGATGATCAATCGCCTGGTGGCCGAGCGTCGAGCGTCGGCCGACGACCGCCAGGACGTGTTGTCGTGGCTGCTCGCGGCGCGCGAGGACGACGCCGGCCGGGTCAATGTTGACGCAGCGGATGGCGGTCTTACGGGCGACCCGCCGGGCGCCGTTGCGGGCGCGGCGGGTGGCGGTGCCGCCGGCATGACCGAGCAGGACGTCCGCGACGAGGTGCTCACGCTTCTGCTGGCCGGACACGAAACGTCAACCAACGCCCTGTCCTGGGCGTATCACCTCTTGGCCGAGCATCCGGATGTGGCCGCGGCGCTGCACGCCGAACTGGACGCGGTGCTTGGCGACGGACGAGCGCCGACGGCTGAGGATGTGCCAAAGCTCAACTACACGCGCGCGGTCGTCGACGAGTCGATGCGGCTTTATCCACCGGCGTGGATGATGGTGCGCCACGCACGCGATCACGCACGGCTCGCGGATCATGAGATCGAAGCCGGGACCACGATCCTGCTGAGTCCGTTCATCGTGCACCGCGACCCGCACTGGTGGCGTGACGCGACAATCTTCGACCCGGCCCGGTGGCTGACCGGACCGGGCGGCGAATACCAAGCGACGCCGCAGACGCGCAACGCCTACTTCCCGTTCGGCGGCGGCCCGCGGATGTGTATCGGGAACTCGTTCGCGCTGATGGAGATCGCGCTCGTGCTGGCCCAGACGTCACGGCACTGGGAGATGACCCCGAAGCCCGGTCACCGCGTCGGCATGACGCCGCGGGTCACGCTACGGCCGCGCGGCGGCATGCCGATGGTCGTTCACGCCCGCTGACCGGGCGCTGTGCCGTGACCGCATGCGGTCACGCGGACGGAACCGCAAGCGTCACGCCGACGGGCGGAACCGCTTGCGGTCACGCCAACGGGCGGCCCGCCAGCGGACCGCCCGTCGCCAGTGCGTGAGCCGCGATTCAGCGAGCTCCCGCAAGCTCGGCCGGTTGCGCCGTCTCCGCCGGCAGTTCCGGCAGCAACGTCGCCCCACGCTTCGCGTGCCAGCGGGCGAACGGCCGCGGCGCCCACCAGTTCCACTTGCCGAGCAGCGTCATCGTGGCCGGGACCAGGACACACCGCACGAGCGTCGCGTCGATCGCGATCGCCGCCGCGAGCCCCAGGCCGATCTGCTGGGTGTTGTACGTCCGGCCGACCAGGAAGCACCCGAAGACGACCACCATCAGCAGTGCCGCCGACGTGATGACGCGGCCGGTGCGTTGCAGGGCACCGCGCACCGCGACGTCGGTGGGCTCGCCCGCGTCGACGTACTCCTTGATCCGCGACAGTAGGAAGACCTCGTAGTCCATCGACAGCCCGAACGCGAAGGCCAGCACGCCGACCACCACGAACGGATCCAGGCTGCCCGTCGTCAGCGTGTGCAGGAAACCGCCGCCGACGCCGTGCTGGAACACCAGGTTCATCACGCCGGCCGCGGCGCCGAGTGACAGCACGTTCATGACGATCGCCTTGATCGGCACGATGAACGAGCCGGTCATCAGGAACAACAGCACGAACATGGCGACGACGGTCACGGCGATCGCCCACGGCAGGCGACTGTCGATCAACCCGACCACGTCGTCGAGCACCGCGGCATCGCCGGTCACCCACGATGTCACGCCGGCCGGCCGGTCGGCGCGCACCTGGTGCACGAGGTTGCGTGCGGCGGTGCTCTCCGGGTCGCCCACGACGAAAATGTCCACCGTTGCGAGATCGGGCGCGACCTGATCGGCCGGTGGGACGGCGACGACGCCTGGCGCGTGTATGAAGCGCTGCGCCCAGGCATCGAGCGTTGCCGCGTCGGTGCGCGCGACGACGGTCATCGCCGGATCGCTCGGCCGACCGTACTGGCTGGACAGGTCGTTGGCGACCTGGATCGACGACATCGACTTGGGGAAGCCGGACAACGGGTTGATGCGCGGTGTCGTTCCGAGCAACGGCAGCCCGATCGCGAGTAGCACCGCCGCGGAAACGATCGCCATTACCAGCGGCCGGCGCTGGACCACTCGTGCCAACCCGGCGAAGAAGCCTCGTTCGGCGGCGTCGCCCGCGTGCTTCGACGGACCCCGCTTGGCACGGGCCAGAGCGCGCTTGGACGGGCGGATCCGCTTGCGGGCAAAGCCGAGCATCGCCGCGGTGCCGGTCAGGGCCACGAGCAATGCGACGGCGGCGATGGACACGCCGGCCACGCCGAGCGCGGTCATCGACGTCACGCCGAAGACCACCAGACCGGCGAGGGATCCGGCCACGGTCAGCGCGGAGAACAGGATGGTACGGCCGGCGGTGGCCCATGCCCGCCCGACGGCGTCCTCGGGGGAGTAGCCGAGCGCCAGCTCCTCGCGGTAGCGGGCGACAAGCAGGAGACCGTAGTCGATGGACAGACCGAGCCCGAGCAGCGTGACGACGATCGTCGCGTTCTGGTCGATGTTGGTGAACTGTTCGAAGCCGAGCAGCGCGGCCATGCCGGCGAAGACCGACAGGATCGCGGCGAAGACCGGGATGCCGGCCGCGATGACGCCGCCGAACACGAAGACGAGCACCACGAGCGTGAGCGGCAGCGACAGCCCCTCGGCCAGCGAGAGGTCGTGGTCGACCTGGTCGTTGACCTGGTTGTTTATGATGGGCCCGCCGCCCAGGAGCATACGCGTGTCCGGTGCCCGGGCGCGCAGCGAGCTGCCGAGCACGTCGAGTTGCTTGGAAACGGCGTCGACCGCGGTGTCCTGCGGGCCGTCGGCCAAGTCGTCGAGAGTCACGGTGACGAGCAGGCCGTGCCCGTCCCGGGCGAGGAGTTGATGCGATTGCGCCGCCGGCACCCCGGTGTCGTACGGCGTGGCGACCGACCGTACGCCGGGGATGTGCGCTAGCGTCGCCGCACTGGCAACGACCGTGTTACGGGTCTCGGCGCTGCCGGGGTCGATTCCGGTCACTTCACCCGCGATCGTGGGGCCGACCTTGCTTTCCTGGTCGAGCACGTTGGACGCCTGGATGGATTCCAACGAGTTCGCGCCGGGCTGATCGGAGAGGCCGTCGGACACCGGTCCGCTGGCCAGGAAGCCGCCCG
>DATCXD010000537.1:0-2808 GCA_036566005.1 Micromonosporaceae bacterium
CGAGGGCCCGCGATCCCGCGGACTCCCGCCCGACGAGCGCCCAGCGCCCGGTCGAGGGCTGCAGGGCGCGGGCGCGCATCCGTCGCGCGGCCAACCGGCCGTGGTCGACGACCTCGATCCGAACGCTACCGGGCTCGGGCACGATCCGTACGCGAACCGGCGGAGAACCGTACGTCAGTGCGTCGCCGATCAGCGTCGCGAGTACGTGCTCCAGGTGCCGACGATCCATCAGAGCGGGCGCGGGCGGCCCGGAGACACCCACGCCGGCCGTTGCCGGCAAGGTCGCCACGACCGCGTCCACCGAGCCGCGCACCGGCACGGCGTTGCCCGGACGAACCTTGCCGGCCAGCACGTCCATCACGGCGATGACGTGACCGATGCGGGTCGCCAGGCTACGCGCACCACTGTCGATGTGCCGGGCCAAATCTCGCCGTATGTCGTCGGGCAGAGCCGTCCAATCCTGTGCGAGCAGGTCGGCGAGACTGGTGACGGTCGAGAGTGGTAGCGAGACGTCGCGTCCGACCGCTGATGCGAGTTCGGCGGCGGCCCGACCGGCCCGAAGCCGAACCCGGCGCGGCGAGTAGCGCACGCGGCCGGCGGCGCGCGTACGTCGCGGCAGGAACCGCCGGCTCAGCGTCATCCGTAGCCTCATAACAGTGCGTACACGGCAAAGTGGCACTATTAACCGAGCGTACGCACGAGTGGAGAGGGTCACGCACGTGTCCGTAGAAGAGCAGCCCGATAGTCGACCCGAGCCCCCGGGGATGGTCCTCGTGCTCGACGATGACGACTTGATGCGCGAGGCGACGCGCCGGATCCTTGAGGCGCGCGGCCATACGGTCGCCACGGCCGAGACGGCCGCCGATGCCATCGAGTTCTGCGAATCGAGCAATGCGGCCGGTGTGGCCGGCTGGATTTCCCTGGTGATCGCGGATGTCGGCGCCGCCGGGGCCGAGTTCGGTACGCGGGTGGCCTCGGCCCGGCCCGGACTCAACGTGATGTACGTCAGCGGGATCAGCCGCCCGTTGGCCGAAAACCGTGGTCTCATCGGCGCAAGCGACATGTTCGTCGCGAAGCCGTTCAGCGCCGCCGCGCTCGACGCGGCCGTCCGCGCTGCGCTCCATCGGTAGGCGTAGCGCCAGCGCGCTCAACCGGTCGGCGTAGCGCCAGCGCGCTCAACCGGTCGGCGTGCGCTCGACTGCCGTCACGCGCAACGCGCCGACCCGCGTGCTCAGCACGACCGCCAGCGGCCACAACGCCTCGGCGGCGGCGCTGGCACGTTCCGAGACGCCCACCATCTCATGCGGCAGCAAAGTCAACCCAAACCAGCCGTTGATGAGCAGGAGCGCCGCGGTAGCCGCGATGGCAACGGGTAGACGGAATGCCCACGGCGTGGTCTCGGTTGCTCCACTCCAGCGGGCCGCGGCCAGCGGCCACAGCGCCATGGCCAGAAAGCCGACGAGAGCCACCAACCCGTGGGCCTGCGACGTGCCGATCGGCGGCAAGGGCAACGCGCTCACCCGGATGGTTGTGCCGCCGCCGATGAGCAGGACCATCCGACCCGCCGGGGCTGCCGCACGCAGTCCGAACGCGATGAGGACATAGCAGACCCCGAGCCCGGCGAACGCGGTGGTCATGAACCACCGATCGGGTGCGCCTATCCTCGCTAACGCGCTGATCGTGTCCCGTGTCCAGAGGTAGGTCGGCGGCTGGAACGTCGCCGCGACCGTCCAGCCGCCGATCAGGAGTACGGGCGCGAGCGCCGCCGCGGACACGACCCACCACGGAGCACGTAGGTCGGTCGTACGGTGGATCGGCACCGGTCGTCGGGTGTCGGTCACCTGCATGGATCTTCGCCCTCACGTTCCTGGATTCCACCGGAATCTGGTCATCGGATCAAGACGCCAATGCCTTCGAGCACCGCACGACGAGCCGGCCATGGCAGACGCGGTCGCTTGCCTGGCTTCCACCTCCTGCCGGGGTGTCAACGCAGGTCAGGGCCACTTTCCGCTCGATCCACGGTACGGCGGCCGGCGCGCCTCGCGCGGGTGTTCTCGGCATCGCTTGGCCATCACGTGGCTCAGCGATCGAGGCAGCTATGCCCGGTGCGCGACGGTCGAGGGTCGAGCCGTACAACCGGACGCCCGCGTTCATTCGTCTTAGGGAGGCAACGGGGAGGTGGGCATGGCGGATCGCGGGACAGACGACGATTACGTCACATACGTCAGCGCACGGCTGCCGGCGCTCAAGCGCTTGGCCTATCTGCTCTGCGGCGACGAGCATCGCGCCGACGACCTGGTTCAGGAGTCGGTCACGAAGCTCTACCTGCGGTGGCGGAACGCACGCGAGGCGGACAACCTCGATCGCTACGTACGGGCGATCATGGTGCGTACGCACATCGACGACACCCGACGGCCGTGGTTTCGAGTCCGCTTGTTCGGCACGATTCCGGAGCAGCGTGCCGGTGAGTCGACCGACACCGAGTCGGCCACGGCACTGCGAAGTGCGTTGTCCCGGCTGCCGGCCGGCCAGCGCGCGGTGATCGTGCTGCGCTTCCTGTGCGACGTACCCGTGAACGAGGTTGGCGAGATGCTCGGCTGCTCGCCGGGCACCGTCAAGAGCCAGACCTCGCACGGCCTCGCGAAGTTGCGGCAACTCCTTGACATCCGCGACTTCGCACCGATCGCGAAGGAGATCTGAGGAATGGATTTCAACGAACGAAATGCCGCTGACCTTTTGGCGCCGCTTCTCGAGGCAACACCGGCACCACCGCGCGTCGATCTGGACGAGGCGATGGTGATGGCCCGT
>DATCXD010000283.1:0-2778 GCA_036566005.1 Micromonosporaceae bacterium
GCGCCCGGTAGCGTGCCTGCCGAGCCGATCACGCGTTAACGACGTAGGCGCGTGGGCGGGGAGGGAGTTTGCGTTGACTGTCGCGGAGACCGGTGAATTCGGTCTGATCGATCGCATCACGGCCCGGCTGAGCAGTGGCGACACCGTTCTGCTTGGACCCGGTGACGATGGCGCGATCGTGGCCGCGTCCGACGGCCGGGTGGTCGCGTCGACGGACGTTCTCGTCGAAGGCCGGCACTTCCGTCGCGACTGGTCATCCGCCGTCGATGTCGGTCACCGGGCGGCCGCCGCCAACCTGGCCGACATCGCGGCGATGGGTGCCGTGCCGACCGCGCTGCTGGTTGCGTTCTGCACGCCACCCGACCTCGACGTTCGCTGGGCCGAGGAGCTGGCCGACGGGCTCGCGGCCGAGGCCGCGATCGCGGGGGCGTCCGTCGTGGGCGGTGACATCTCGGCCAGCTCCACACTGACCATCGCGGTCACCGCACTCGGCGACCTGCGTGGGGCCGATCCAGTGGTACGGTCCGGAGCTCGCTCCGGCGACATCGTCGCGGTCGCCGGTCGCCTCGGCTACGCCTCGGCGGGACTGACGGTCCTGACCCGAGGCTTCCGATCGCCGCGGGTCCTCGTCGACGCCTACCGGCGGCCGGTCGTCCCGTACAGCGCGGGTCCGGCGGCCGGCCGGATGGGCGCAACGGCCATGATCGACGTGTCCGACGGGCTCCTCGCCGATCTCGGGCACATCGCCGACGCGAGCGAGGTCGCCATTGACCTGTCGCGCGAGGCCTTCGACGTCCCGCAGGCCCTTATCGACGTGGCGGCGGCGCTTGGCGTCGATCCGTACCCGTGGATTTTGGCTGGTGGCGACGATCATGCAATGGCAGCGACGTTCCCCCCGCTCACGACGTTGACCGACGAGTGGCGGATGATCGGCACGGTCATCGAGCGTTCGGCGGCGGCCGCGGTGACGCTCGACGGCGAGCCCTACCTCGATTCGCCGCCCGGCTGGGACCACTTCCGCTGATCTCGGCGACTGCTGCGTAGCGCTGCCGCGACGCTTCGGAGCTGCTGTAGCCTATCCGCCCGTGACCGATATCGAGATCCGCCCGACGCGCTACCTCGCGCCCGTCGCACAGACCTTGGCAGCAGCGGCGATAGTCGAACTCGCGGCGCGCTACGGCGGGCCGGGGGACAGCACGCCGATCGAGGCGATGGAGTTCGATCCGCCCGAGGGTGGCTTTTTCGTCGCGTGGCGAGCCGGCGAGCCCGTCGGTTGCGCTGGTTGGCGCGGCCATCCTGGTGACCCGACGACGGCGGAGCTCAAGCGCATGTACGTCGCCCCGTCGGCCCGCGCGGTCGGCGTCGCGTCGGCGCTGCTGGCCGCGGTGGAGGAGTCGGCCGCCACGCAGCGACGTACGCGCCTGATCCTCGAGTGTGGCGATCGCCAACCAGAGGCCATCGCGCTCTACGAGAAACTCGGCTACGCCCGCATCCCGGATTTCGGGCACTACCGGGACGAGCCCGGCGTCCGGTCGTACGGGCGGGATCTGGCCCAGCGGCGGGTCGGGTGAGCATCGCCTGGGACGAGTCCTACCAAGGACAGTTGCGTGCCCTCGCGGGCGACGACCGGCCGCTGCTGTTCATCGGTGCGCGATGTGTCGTGGTCGACGGGGACGACCGCGTGCTGCTCATCCGGCGCGCCGACAACGCCGAGTGGGCGCTGCCGGCCGGCGCGATGGAACTCGGCGAATCGATCGGGGAATGCGCCGTCCGGGAACTGTTCGAGGAGACCGGACTCGTGGCGACGTCGCTTGAGCCGTTCGCGTTCTACTCCGGTGCCCGGTTCACCGGTACGAACATGTACGGCCACACGTACCAGGTATTTTCGACCGCCTTCTGGATCCGGTCCTGGACCGGGGAGATTGCCCTGGTGACCGACGAGACCACGGACGCCATGTTCTATCCGTTCGAGCGGTTGCCGGGTGGCCTGGCCCGATCGGTCGCCGAGACCGTCGACGATTTCGTGGGATTCCGGCGGACCGGGCGGTTCGTGGCGAAATAACGGTCACGCCCTGGGTGGCCCGCATGGGGCGCGACACACGACGAGCCGCGGCCGCCCGAAATGGGCGCCGCGGCTCGATGGTGCACGGCGTGCGGCCGGGGACTAGCCCCGGACAACCTTGCCGGCCTTGATGCACGACGTGCAGACCTGCATCTTGCGGGTCGTCCCGCCACCGGCCGGCGTACGCACGGTCTGGATGTTCGGGTCCCAGCGGCGGTTGGTCCGGCGGTGCGAGTGGGACACGTTGTGGCCGAAGCCAGGCTTCTTGTTGCAGATCTCGCACACGGCAGCCACGGGAATCTCCTGGTTTGATCGTCGGTCCGCCGGTGTCGTGCGGCGACCGGTCACGTTCACGCTTGCGCCCGATGGACACGCCGAAATGCGCGACCCGATTGGGCAACCTCGCTAGATTACCCGATCGGCCACCGATCCAGCCAATCGGCCCGGTCCGACGGATCCAGCGGGCATGTCGCCGGACCATGATCCACCGCGGTGGACGATTGGCGTCGCTACAGCAACCCGGGTCGTCCACCGGAGCGGATCATGAGTGAGCCCGCGGAAGCGGGCGACGCGCGCGAGCTGGCGAAACTGCCGCTCGCGCTGTGTCGCGCCCCACTGTGTGGTATCGCGGCAGGGCGGGCGACGCGCGCGAGCTGGCGAAACTGCACGCCGCTCGCGCTGTGTCGCGCCCCACTGTGTGGTATCGCGGCGGGGCG
>DATCXD010000607.1:0-8893 GCA_036566005.1 Micromonosporaceae bacterium
CCACGGCGCGCGAGGCCGGTTCGCCGGCTGCCCACGGCGCCCTTGTGCCCCCAAGATCCGTGATCTTGCAGCGTCATGAGCCTGATCATGGTGGTGAGAGGCACGTAGCATTGCAAGGTCACGGATCATGAAGCGGTGGCGATCGGGCGGTCCGAGCCGTATCGACAGCGGGTGTGACGCAACGCCGTCTCGGACGGCTACCCTCGTCAGGGGCGTGGGTACGCGTTCCGCGGGCAAATAAGACTTTCAGGGATGAAGCAGCGTGTTTGACACACTGAGTGACCGGCTCAACGGCATCTTCACCAAGCTGCGAGGCAAGGGCCGGCTTTCCGAGGCAGACATCGACGCGACCGCTCGCGAAATCCGGCTGGCGCTGCTGGAAGCCGATGTCGCCCTGCCGGTCGTCAAGGCGTTCATCGCCGCGCTGCGCGAGCGTGCCCGTGGCGTCGAGGTGTCGCAGGCGCTGAACCCGGCGCAGCAGGTCATCAAGATCGTTCACGAAGAGTTGGTCAGCGTCCTCGGCGGTGAGACGCGCCGGCTGCGCTTCGCGAAGCAGCCGCCCACGGTGATCATGCTGGCGGGTCTTCAGGGATCCGGCAAGACCACGCTGGCCGGCAAGCTCGCACTGCACCTCAAGCAACTCGGGCATCAGCCGATCATGGTGGCCGCAGACCTCCAGCGCCCGAACGCCGTCACGCAGTTGCAGGTGCTGGGCGACCGGGCCGGCGTCGAGGTCTATGCGCCCGAGCCCGGCAACGTCGTCGACGCCAGTGGCGAACATCATCACGGCGGCGATCCGGTCCGCGTGGCGCGGGATGCGATCGACCATGCGAAGCGAGCGATGCGCGACATCGTGATCGTCGACACCGCCGGCCGTCTCGGCATTGACGCCGACATGATGGCGCAGGCCGCGAATATCCGAGACGCCGTCCGGCCGGACGAGATCATTTTCGTGATCGACGCGATGGTTGGCCAGGACGCGGTGGCGACCGCCGAGGCGTTCCGCGACGGGGTCGGCATCACCGGCGTCGTACTGTCCAAGCTGGACGGTGACGCTCGCGGCGGCGCCGCGCTCTCGGTCCGGTACGTGACCGGTGAGCCGATCCTCTTCGCGTCCACCGGCGAAAAGCTCGAGGACTTCGACGTCTTCCACCCGGACCGGATGGCGAGCCGCATCCTCGGCATGGGCGACGTACTGACCCTGATCGAGCAGGCCGAGGCCGTGTTCGACGAGGACCAGAAGCAGAAGATGGCCGCCAAGGTGCTGGGCGGCGACAACTTCACGCTCGACGACTTCCTGGAGCAGCTCATCGCGATCCGCCGGATGGGACCGATCGCGAACCTGCTCGGCATGATGCCCGGCATGGGCCAGATGAAGGATCAGCTGGCCGAGTTGGACGACCGGCACCTCGACCGGATCACCGCGATCATCCGATCGATGACCCCGATCGAGCGTACGAACACGAAGATCATCAACGGTTCCCGGCGGGCCCGGATCGCGCGCGGCTCCGGTGTCACCGTCATGGACGTGAACCAGCTGCTCAACCGCTTCGTCGAGGCGCAGAAGGCGATGAAGCAGATGGGCGGCATGATGGGCATGCCCGGGCGCCGCAAGGCGACGAAGTCGCCCAAGAACAAGCGCAAGGGTACGAAGACCGGCAGCAGCGGCCGGCGCAGCGGCGGCATGCCGGCCGGCCTGCCCGGTGGTTTCCCGGGCGGCGTTCCCCAGCTGCCGCCGGGCCTCGATCCATCCGGCCTCGATGGCGGCTTCAAGGCGCCGAAGCTCGACTTCTCGAAGTTCCCGAAGAAGGACGGCAAGTAGCGGATCTCGACAGGTCGCGGCCGGCGCCGCCTCCGGGCCGTCCTGGCTGGTCGGGTGCGTCCCGCCCGGTGCGCCGTGCGTCGACATGACCGGCGTGCGAGGGTGTTGGCATGGCGTTACACGTACGCGGTGTGGTCCTGCCCGACGATGAGGTGCGCGATCTGTGGCTGGTCGGGGACCGGGTCACGACGACGCCGGTGCCCGATGCGCAGACGGTGAGCGACAGTGGCTTCATCCTCCCCGGACTGGTCGACGCGCACTGCCACATCGGCATCGCCCCGGGTTCGACGCCGATCACCAGCCTTGACGAGGCTCGCACCCTTGCCTCCATGGACCGGGAGGCCGGTGTGCTCGCGATCCGGGACGCCGGTTCGCCGTACCCGTATCCCGAACTCGACGACGACCCCGACGTGCCGCGACTGGCCCGCGCCGGCCAGCATGTCGCGCCCGTCCGCCGATATCTGCGCGGCGTAGGCGTCGAAGTCACCGCGCCGGATGTCGCCGGCGCCGTCGCCGCACAGGCGAAGGCCGGCACCGGGTGGGTCAAGCTGGTCGGCGACTGGATCGACCGCGAGGTCGGGGACCTAGCGTTGGCCTGGGACCGCGACACACTCACCGCCGCGGTGCAGGCCGCGCACGATGCCGGGGTACGGATGACCGCGCACTGCTTCGCCGAGGAGTCGGTCGCGACACTCGTGGCAGCGGGAATCGACTGCGTCGAACATGGCACCGGTCTCTCACTGGACGTGATAGCGGAGATGGCGCGACGGGGCACGGCGCTCGTTCCGACGATGATCAACATCGAGACGTTCGAGGGCATCGCCGCCGGCGCCGAGGCGCGGTTCCCTCGCTACGCGGCTCACATGCGGCACCTGCAGGCGGGCTTCCCGGCCGTGGTCGCGGCCGCCGTCGAGGCCGGTGTGCCGGTGTACGTCGGCTCGGACGCCGGCGGCGGGATCAGCCACGGGATGGCCGCCGCGGAAATGCTGATGCTGCACGAGAAGGCGGGCATGCCGATCGAGGCCGTGTTGGCCGCCGGAGCCTGGGGCGCGCGAGCGTGGCTCGGCTTCCCCGGCCTGGTTGACGGCGGGCTGGCCGATCTCGTTGTCTACGACTACGACCCGCGCACCGATCTGCGCGTGCTCCAGGCGCCACGGCACGTCGTGCTGCGCGGGCGGGTCGTGCTGTGAGCTCGGCGTCCGCGTTGTCGCGTGACGCTGACTTGCTGGATCGGCGGCGTGCGCTGAACACGGCAGCGCCACCATCCGATGGACGCTGCGTGCTGTACGTGATGTCGCGCGACCAACGTACGACCGACAACCACGCTCTCCTGGCCGCGCAACGGCACGCGGTCGCCGGGGAGCTGCCGCTGGTCGTGGCGTTCGTCGTCTACCCTCGCGGGCACGGCCGGGCGCGCGAGCACTACGCGTTCATGCTCGACGGTCTGGAGGACGTGTCGGCGGAGCTCGCCGCACACGACATTCCGTTCGTGATCCGGGTCGCCGGTGGCGGCCCGTTGCGCGCACTGCGCTCGCTCGTCTCTGACGTGACGCCGGCTGCGATCTATGTGGACTTCTCGCCATTGCGTGGGCCGCGTGCACTGCGGTCGGCGCTCGCGCGCGATGTCGACGTGCCGGTGTTCGAAGTGGACACGCACAACATCGTTCCGGCCTGGATCGCGAGCGACAAGCAGGAGTTCGCGGCCCGTACGATCCGACCCAAGATCCACGCGCAGCTCCGTCGGTTCCTGGTCGAGCCGCCTTCTCTGCTCGCGCATCCGTTCGCGTGGCCGCGCGGGCTGAAGTCGGAGTCGTTGTCGTCGGTGCGGCGGGCGGTGCTGCCGTCGCTGCCGTCGAACGGGACGTCGATCGCGGCGGTCCCCGGTCAGCTCGCCGCGGCCCGGGCGCTGCGGTCCTTCGTCTCCGAGCGGCTGGACGGCTATGCGTTGCGGCGCAACGATCCGACCGTGGACGGCTTGAGCGGGCTCTCGCCGTACCTCCACTTCGGACAGTTGGCGTCGCTGCGCGTCGCCCTGACGGCGCCGGATGCGGAGACACTGATCGAGGAAATGGTGGTACGCAAGGAGTTGTCGGACAACTTCTGCCTCTACGAACCATCGTACGATCGGCTGGACGGTGCCGCCGCATGGGCACGGCGGACGTTGGCCGCGCACGCTTCCGACGTCCGGAGTTACGTCTACTCGTATCGTCAACTGGAGCACGCCCAGACGCACGACGAGGCGTGGAACGCGGCACAGCGGCAGATGACCCGGACCGGCAAGATGCACGGCTACATGCGGATGTACTGGGCCAAGAAGATCCTCGAGTGGACATCCTCGGTCGATCGTGCTCTTGAGGTCGCCATACGGTTGAACGACTTCTATGAGATCGACGGCGGTGACCCCAACGGGTACGTCGGTGTGATGTGGTCGATCGCAGGCGTACATGATCGGGCCTGGACCGAGCGGCCCGTTTTCGGCAAGATCCGCTACATGAACGAGGCGGGCCTGCGTCGGAAGTTCAAAGTCGACCAGTACGTCGCGCAGTTCCCCGAGTAGTGCGCATACGGGTCGGCCGCGGCCCTCGGCCCGCAAGATCCGTGATCTTGCAGCGAGACGTGCCTGATCTTGAACGGATGAGACATCTAGCGCTGCAACGTCACGGATCTTGACGGGGTTCAGCCAGCGCGACAACGTCACGGATCTTGACGGGTTTCAGCCAGCGCGACGCGCGCTCCGCGGACTCCGGGCGGCGAGCAACGACCGAAGTTGACGGAGTAAGCGGGCGGGATCGCGGAGGTCGTTGGCGGTCACCCGTACGATCACCCACCCCTCCTCCTGCATCGCGTTGACTCGCGCGATGTCTCGGCGGAACGTCACGCGGTCACGGTGATAGTCGCCCTCGTACTCGATGCCGATGCGTTGCTTGCGGTAGCCGAGGTCGACGTACCCGAGCAGTTGGCCGCGCTCGTCCCGCACCGCAAGCTGCACGACGGGTCGGGGGAGTCCGTGGTCGACGAGGAACAGGCGGAGATAGGTCTCCATCGGCGACTGCGCACCGGAGTCGGCTCGATTGAATACGCCGGCGACTCGTGGCCGACCGGCGACGGACGGACTCGCGAGCAGGTAGGCCCGTGCTTCGACGAGTGTCACGATGCGTTTGTTGAGCATCGAGTCGACGGCGGCCACCGCCTCGTCCCGGCTGAGCTGGCGGGCCAGGTCGAAGGCGGTACGGACGGGCGTGGTGACGGGCAAGGTGTTGAACAGCATGATGTCGCCCGGCGTCAATCGACTTCAGACGATCTTGACCGCCGACCGAGGCGCGCCGGGAAGGAACCGGCCCGGTGGCACCGTCGCCTCGACGGGTTCGTCCGGCAGCGATGACACTGTGACGTTTGGCAGCTCGCCCGGCAGGACCGGATGGCCGATGCTCACACCGAAGAGCCGGGCCGCGCTCCGGCCGCTGATTGCGACGTCGTTGCTCGACGCGCCGAGGAAGACAACGACGGCCTCGCACCAGAGTCGGAAGTCGATGTCCACGTCGGCGGCGATGTAGACGTCGGGGAGCAGGCGTCGCCAGCCGCTGCCACGGAGGCGCGAGCGGGTGAGGAGGCCGCGTCGTACGGCCTCGGAGCCTCGGAACGGGAGCAGACGAAGGCCGGGTGGGATCCTGGGTGACAGCGGCACGAGCCATCGTGGCGGTTCCGCTGATCCAACGCCATCTCGATCCTGTGTGCTGTGGATAGTCGAGCGACGGCCGCCCCTCAAGATCCGTGACCTTGCCAGGAAAAGTACGCGTCAGCAGCAAGATCACGCATCTGGTGTTGCAAGGTCACGGATCATGACACGACCAAACCCGGGTCGCGAGATATCCACATAGCCAACCGAGGCGCGGCGGGGCGGGCCGGGAGCGCGTCGGTAGGATGACGCCTCATGGCGCGTGTGCTGACTCCGCAGGGTGAAGATTTTCCCCGCTGGTACCAGGATGTGATCACCAAGGCCGAACTGGCCGACAACGGTCCGGTGCGCGGGACGATGGTGATCCGACCGGTGGGCTACGCGCTGTGGGAGGGCATCCAGGCCGGCATGGACGCCCGGATCAAGGCCGCCGACGCGCAGAACGCGTACTTCCCGCTCTTCATACCGGAGAGCTACCTGTCCCGGGAGGCGGCCCACGTCGAGGGCTTCAGCCCGGAGCTGGCGGTCGTCACCCACGGCGGCGGCAAGGACCTGGCCGAGCCGATCGTCGTACGGCCGACGTCGGAGACCGTGATCGGCGAGTTCATGGCGAAGTGGATCTCCAGTTATCGTGACCTGCCACTGCTGCTCAACCAGTGGGCCAACGTCGTGCGCTGGGAGATGCGGCCGCGGATTTTCCTGCGTACCAGTGAATTTCTCTGGCAAGAAGGCCACACGGCGCACGCGGACTTCGCCGACGCGCGGGCCTACGCACGCCGGATCCTGCATGACGTGTACGAGGATTTCATGGTCAACGTGCTCGCGATGCCGGTCGTTCCGGGCCGCAAGACGGTACGTGAGCGCTTCGCCGGCGCGATCAGCACCTACACGGTCGAAGGCATGATGCGCGACGGCAAGGCGCTACAGATGGGCACGTCCCATGAGCTCGGCCAGAATTTCGCGCGCGCGTTCGACATCAAGTATTCGAGCGCGGCCGGCACGCAGGAGTATTGCTACACCACGTCGTGGGGCAGTTCGACCCGCATGGTCGGCGGCCTCATCATGTGCCACGGCGACGACAACGGCTTGCGCGTGCCACCGAAGCTCGCGCCCATCCAGGCCCACGTCATGGTCGTGAAGGACGGCGACGGGGTGCTCACCACCGCCGCGAAGGTCCGCGACGCGCTGCGCGACGCCGGGGTCCGCGTGGGTTTCGACGACCGGGTGGATACGCCGTTCGGTCGGCGTGCGGTCGATGCCGAGCTGAAGGGCTATCCGGTACGCATCGAGATCGGCCCCCGCGACCTGGCCGAGGGCCGCGTAACGCTGGCCCGGCGGGTGACCGGTGAGAAGACGCCGACGCCGCTGGATGACGTGACGGCCGCGGTGCTAGCGGCGCTCGACGAGGATCAGAAGGCGCTCTACGACGAGGCGCTGGCCTATCGGGGGGCGCACACCATCGATGTGGCATCGGTCGATGAGGCGATCGAGGCGTCGTCGACCGGCTGGGCCCGGTTGCCATGGGACAAGGTCGGGCTGGACGGGGAGGCGAAGGCGAATGCGTCGGCGGTGACCGTACGGTGTCTCGTCCGCCCGGACGGCGGCGTGCCCGATGCCGACGACGAGCCGGGAATGATCGCGATTCTGGGCCGGTCCTACTGATGGCGCCCGTGGTATTTCAGCCCGGCGAACTGGTGCTGCGCCGGCATTTCCAACGCGATCTCATGTCACGCGTCTGGGTCGGTCGGGTAGCTGCCGACGACGAGCACGGCCTGTGGATGTGGGTCGCGAACCGGAGTGTCTACCGGGATATCGGCGCGGCCGATGGCCGGCATCTTCGTGATATCGCCGACTTCACCGAATGGCGGGATGTGCCGAAGGCGTACGACGAGCATCCGTGGGGTGGCGACGCGTTGATGCTGCACCCGCACGACGGCGACTACAGCCTGTGGCTGTTCTTCGACTCGACCGGCGGGCTGCTTCGGTGGTACGTCAACCTCGAACGGCCGGCGACCCGGTGGCGCGATGAGGCGCTCTGCGGTGTCGACACGATCGACTACGACCTCGACGTGATCGTCGCACCCGACCGGACGTGGCAGTGGAAGGACGAGGACGAATTCGCGTCGCGGCTGCTTCACCCGCAGCACTACTGGGTGGATGACGAGGCCGCCGTACGCGCCGAGGGCGAGCGCCTGGTCAAGCTGGCCGAGGCCGGCGAGTTTCCGTTCGACGGCACGATGACGAGCTACCGACCCGATCTTAGTTGGTCGGTGCCGGTCGACATGCCCGATGGCTGGGACCGCGTCCGGGCGTGGTGACGGCGGGCGCGTGGTAGCCCGTACCGCTGGAAAGAGCGTAGGGCCGCGCGGGAGTGACGGCGATCGGCCGCCGCAGGCAGGATGTGTGGCATGACTGTGGAATTGGAACCGACCGCGGCCCTGATCGTGATCGACGTGCAGAAGGCATTCGACAATCCGGCGCTCGGCCGGCGGGACAATCCGGACGCGGAAGCGAATGTCGGCCGTCTCGTCGCGGCCTGGCAGGCGTCGGGCCGACCGATCGTGCGGGTCGCGCACACCGACCAGAATGGCGGACCGTTCGGGCCCGACGCGCCGGAGCACGCGTTCAAGCCGGTGGTAGCCGATCTGACGCCCGATTTGGACGTCGAAAAGGGCGTCCACTCGGCATTCCACGGTGCGCCGGATCTGAACGGGTGGCTCGCCGGTCAGGGGATTTCGCAGATCGTGGTGTGCGGCATCCAGACCAACCGGTGCTGCGAGTCGACCGCGCGGGTGGGCGGTGATCTTGGTTACGACGTGGTGTTCGCCGCGGATGCCATGCACACCTTCGACAAAAAGGGTCCCGACGGTACGACGTTCGCGGCGGAGAAACTGGCCGAGGCGACCGCCGCGACCCTGCACAACTACTTCGCGACGGTAGTGAAAACGTCGGATCTCGTGGGTGATTCGTGAAGTCCCGGCAGGATCTGGCAGAATAGGCGGCTGTATCCGGCACGTGACCGCGCCCTCTAACCGGGCACGTCGCCACTGGCACGAGTTTTCCGGCCGCGTCATCCCCACGACGTGCACCGGTGCGCTCAACCGCGAACACCTACAGGAGCGACACACGTGGCCGTCAAAATCCGGCTTCTGCGGATGGGCAAGATCCGCAACCCGCAGTACCGCATCGTCGTGGCCAACTCGCGCACCAAGCGCGACGGCAAGGCGATCGAGTTCATCGGCATCTACCAGCCGAAGGAAGACCCGTCGATCATCGAGGTCAACTCCGAGCGCGTCGCGTACTGGCTCTCGGTCGGCGCGCAGCCGAGCGAGGCCGTGCAGCGCCTCCTGGAGAAGACCGGCGACTGGCAGCAGTTCAAGGGCCTGCCGGCTCCG
>DATCXD010000611.1:0-4693 GCA_036566005.1 Micromonosporaceae bacterium
CCGGCGTCACCGCGGCTGGCGTCACCGCGGCTGGCGTCACCGTGCGTTCAGGAACCCCGCGATGCGGTCACGTAGATCGCTACGCTGCGTCCAGAGCACGCCCGGGCGGTCGTAGATGTGCAGCGATGATTTCGGCAGGGCCTCGGCGATCTCCTCGGCCACCGATGCCGGATGCAGGTCGTCGCCTAGGCAGCCGATCACCAGGGCGTCGGCGGTCACATCGGCCAGAACCTTCCGGTCTTCGACCGGGACCTCGTCCGGCAGGCTCGCGAGGCCCGGCGCCAGCCCGTCGTTCATCAACTGCTCGACCCGCTGGCGGAGATAGGCCCAGCCGGTGGGGGTGTTTCGGAGATTGGCCGGGATCTCGGACGCCAGCGCGGATGCCACCTCGCCGGCGTCACCGGTGTCGATCGCGGCGAGCAGGCCGGTCAGCCGGTCGCGGGCCAGCTTTTCCCGCGGTTTATCCAGCGCGGATGGCAGATAGAGCACCACACGTTCGAAACGACGCGGGTCATCGGCCAGCGCCCGGCACAGCGCTCCGGCGCCGAGGCTGACGCCGAGAGCTCGGGTCGCACCGGTCAGATCGGCGACCGCGCGCAGGTCGCGGGCCAGGTCGGCGTACGTCCACCGACCCTCGGGCGCGCTCGACCGACCGTGGCCGCGAAATTGGAAGAAAACCCGGCGGCCGTCAACGGCACTCCCGAGCGGCCGCGTCTCGGCGATGCCGTTGCCCAGACCGTGCGCGAATACGGTGACCGGTTCACCGGCCCCGGTGATCAGGTATTCCAGCTCGACGCCGTGCGGCGTGGCCAGCATCGCCGTGTCCGGTTGCGGGAGCAGCGGGCGGCCGGAGTGGGGACCGGTCGGCCCAGGCCCGTATGTGTTCGGGCCCGAACCGGGCGGCGGGGGCCAGCGGAAATCCCTCACCAGCCACCGCGACCGTCGACCGCATCACGCAATGCCGGCCGCACATCGAGCAGGTAGACGAGGGCAACCGCGACCGCGATCGCACCCAACGCGCTGCCGACAATGCCGAACAGGACCGTCAACACGAGGGCGCCCGCGGTGAGCGCAACCCACGCACCCTTAGGGATCGATCCGACCGCGCCGAATGCCGCCGAACGCCGGGTTGCGCAGTGGGCTAACGCCCAGATCTCTACGACCAGCGCGACGATCGTCACGACGTAGAAGACGTATCGGGTGACGGTCAGGTAGAAGAGTGCCCCGCTTGCCATGCCTTCAGCTTAAGCCGCCGATGATGAAGCGCCCGCCCGGATGGGCGGACGCTTTGTCGTTGCGTGGTATGTGTCGCGGTCCGTACGGGCCTGGCTGGGCCGGCGTCACGCCTTCTTAGTGGCCTTCTTGGTGGCCTTGTTGGCAGCCTTCTTCGCCGGCTTCGCGGTCGGCGTGCCGGTGATGTCGCCCTCGAGAATCTCGTCCGTCGCTACCGCGTCGGAGGGAGCCGCGTAGACCTCGGCGACCAGCATGTCGTTCGGACCCGGGA
This sequence comes from Micromonosporaceae bacterium, assembly GCA_036566005.1. GTDB lineage: Bacteria > Actinomycetota > Actinomycetes > Mycobacteriales > Micromonosporaceae > DASQPR01. Next base: position 1,505 of record DATCXD010000611.1, read on the forward strand.
TGGTCCGACCGACGACGTGAGTGCCGCGAGCGACCAGCTCGGCATAGAGCGCCGTGGCCCGCTCCTGGGCGGCCTGCGCGTTGGTCCGGACGACGTCGGCGTTACGCCGAGCCGACTCACGCAGCTTGTCGGTGTCGGTGTCGACGACGCGCTGACGGAACTCGGCGACGATCGCGGGCAGTTCGGCAACCCGAGCGGTGATCTTGTCCTGGAGGACGTTGACCCGGCCCGGGAACTCGGTCTGGAACCGCTCCTGCAACTCGGCTACCTTCGCGGGCACCTTGCGCAGACGCTCGATGGCGAGGTCGCCAGCGCCGGCGGCGGCATAGAGCGGGCCGGGAATCTTGGTGGTATCGGTCTTCGGCATTGCTACTCCTTCTCAGTCGCGGTCGCGACTTTGTTGGTCTTCGTTGAATCGATCTTCTGGGGCACCGTCTTGGTCGGCGCGGCCCTGGTCGGCGCCGTTTTGGCCGGCGCGGTCCTAGTCGGCGCTGTCTTGGCCGGCGCGGTGTTGGTCGGTGTGCCTGTGTGAGCGGCGGCCTTAATCGGTCGACTCGCTCGCCGTGACGTCGCTGTCGCGGCCGGCGATGGCGCCGGCGTGTCGGCACCGCGTGCGTTTTCGCGCCGGAACGTCTCGTAGATCTGCGTCAGCGTCTGCTTCTGGACCTCGGTGAGATCGGCATCGTTGGCAATCGCGGCGAGCACGCCCTGACCGTCCTTCAGATCAAGAAGACCCGCCCGGAGGTACATCATCGGCGTCGACACCCGCAGCGCCGTCGCGAGTTGCTGCAGCACCTCGGCACTTGGCTTGCGCAGGCCACGCTCGATCTGGCTCAGGTAGGGATTGGACACGCCGGCCTGCTCGGCGAGCTGCCGCAACGAGATGCGTGCGTTTTGCCGCAGGTCACGGATGAAATCGCCGATGTCGTGGGAGAGAGCTTTGGGCGTTGCCACGTCGTCAAGTCTAGAGCCGGGTGCTAGCTGTTGCAAGCGAAATGCTAGCTGGCGTTACTCGTGTCGCCATCGATGGATCGCCCTCCGGTGGACCCGATCGGCCCGGTCAGGCCCGATCACCACGGTCAGGCCCGATCATGGTGCATTTCCGGCGCGCCGGCACCCCAAACGCGCCAAGATCTTCACCCGAAGCTGGCGACCGAGCGGACCGAACCGACCCGTCGGCCACCGCCGAGCACCGGGGTCTCGGCCAACTCGCCCAGCGCCGGAGCTTCGACCCCGAGCACCGCGAGCGCCGCCACCAGCACCGGAACCCGTGCGCGCATCGCGCCGTCGTCGACCTTGATCGCAACCGCACCGGCGCCCGGTACGGCGACGGCCAGCACGCCCTCGGCGCCGCCCTTCGACAACAGCCCCGGCACACCGGTCATCAGACGTTCGTCGTCCGCGCCGGTACCGGAGACGAGCGTCGGATGTGCCCGCATCGCGTCGGCGACCCGACGTTCGTTGCTTCCCGGCGCGGCCGTGGCACATCGTAGGAATGCGCCGGCCAGACCACGCAGCGAGATCGCCATGACCGGGGCGCCACAGCCGTCGACGCCGATCGCGGTCACCGGCTCGCCGGCCAGGTCCTCGACCGCCGTACGGATCTGCTTTTGCAGCGGGTGGTCGGGCAGCGGGTAGTCGTCGGTTGACCAGCCGGCCGCGACACACGTACGCAGCATGCCGGTGTGCTTGCCCGAACAGTTCATGTAGACCGGCGCCGGACCGCCACCGGATCGGAGTATGTCCGCTCGCGCGGCCTCGGATATCGGCAGGTCCGGCGGCGTACGCAGATCCGACTCGGTCAACCCGCCGGCCGCGAGCATCGACCGTACCCGGGAAATATGCATCGGCTCGCCCGAGTGACTGGCGGCGCAGAGCGCAAGGTCGGCCGGGTCATCCAGCGACAGACCCGAGCGCAGCATGCCGACTGCCTGCATGGGCTTGTTCGACGATCGCGGGAAGATCGGGCTGTTCGCATCGCCGGTCGATGCCACGAGGACGCCGTCGGCGTCGAGCACCGCCACCGAACCGCGATGGAAGCCTTCGACGAAGCCGGATCTGGTTACCTCGGCGATGACGTCGCCACCTGCGTAAGCCACGCGGCGACGCTATCGCATCACCCGATCGTGGGCCCAGCCGTCGGCACCGGATGCGGCCGGCATCACCGCTTGGCGACCCCGAGCATGACGCGCGCCTCGTCGGTTGTCATCGGTGGACGTTGCGCGAGTCGCGCGAAACCGACCGCGCGCGCGACCAGCTGCATGTTCGACTCGACCGGCTGGCCCTTGGCGTAGGTGATCGTGTCCTCCATGCCGACCCGCAGGTGGCCGCCGGCGGACAGCGACGCGAGCATGACATCGATCGTCGAGCGGCCGATGCCGGTGGCCGCGAACGTCGTGCCCGCGGGCAGGTCACGGACCGCCTGCTTGCACGCGACGAGAGCCTCGATGGTGCCCGGCATGCCACCGGGGACGTTCATCACGAAGTCGACGTGCACGTGACCGCCGGCGGGCAGGCCGTGCCGGCCGAGCAGCCGTTGCAACGAGGCGAGCTGGCCGAGGTCGAAGATCTCGTACTCCGGCACGATGCCCCGGTCCTGCATCCGGGTATGTAGGTCGACGATGAACTCCCAGCGGTTGGAGAAGACGCCGTCGCCGAAGTTGACCGTACCCATCGTGCAGGACGCCATGTCCGGCTCGGCATCGAGCACAGCGAGTCGCGCGCCCTCCGGATCGGTCACCGCGCCGCCCGACGACAGCTGCACGATCAGATCCGTGTCGGCCCGCAGTGCCTGCACGGTCTCCTTCAGCCGGCCCTGATCGAGCGTGGGCTGGGCGGCATCGTCGCGGATGTGCACATGGATCACGCTGGCACCGAGCGCCTCACATTCGCGCGCGGTCGTCACCAGCTCGTCGAGGGTCACCGGCAACGCCGGCACCTCGGCCTTGTCCACTTCCGCGCCGGTAGGGGCAACGGTGATCAATGTGCCGTTAGTCATCCCGCGATCGTCGCATGCTTTGTTTGTCTAAGCGCCTGGACCTAACCGGTCGGCGCACTCCGAAGCGGCCGTGATACGGCAGGCCGCGCTTATAGAAGCGCCTGGACCTAACCGGTCGGCGCACTCCGAAGCGGCCGTGATTTTGGCAGGCCGCGCTTATAGAAGCGCCTGGACCTAACCGGTCGGCCCAC
>DATCXD010000612.1:0-2831 GCA_036566005.1 Micromonosporaceae bacterium
CGGTGCGACGCTGCCGGCAGCGAGGGCGTAGTAGCCGGCCACTCGCTGATCGGGATGATCGGTGTCCCGCACAACGTACACCCGGGACAGGCCCGCCCGGTGGGCTTGCAGGGCATGCTCGACCAGCCACACGGACTGTGCGCGGGACCCGCAGTCGAACCCGTTCACCGCATGCGCGGCTGACAGCGGCTCGACCGGCGAGAAGCGCGAACTCACCTCGCCGCATCGCTCGCCGGCGGGCCAAGCACCGTCGGACGGGTCAATAGATCCCGCAGCCCGGCGACATCCTCAGCCGGACCCCGCAACGCCTCGTCGAAGACCCGCCAGGCGTCCTCATCCAGCAGGAACACCCGCCGGTCGGCTAGCACATCCGCCGCCGCCTCGGTCGCCGCCTTCAACACGAACGCCGACACGCTGTCCCCGGCCGCTTGGCTAGCTGCCTCCAGCAACGCCTTCTGCTGCTCATCTACCCGCAGGTGCAGCCGCTCAGCCTTCGCACTCACGCCACGATCGTACGCACAACGTACGCCACCGGCAAGCTAAACCGCACAGGATCAAGCCATGGTCCCCGACCAAGATCCGAATGGCTCAAATCGTCGATACATACATCAAAAGCGCCGTGCTACGCCGGAGGCACGTGCACGCGCTACAGCCGTTCCGGCCCCGCGCGCATGGGCCCAAGGCAACAAGTCGCGTGACCCCGGCCTCCGATCAACCCCATGCCTGAGGCCGTGACGATCGCCGAAAGTGGTCAACCCAGTCGGTGCACCCGGCGACCGAGGCCACGCCGCGCAAGCGCGACCCGGCACCGAGCAACCAGTCACCCAGCCGCCAAGATCAGGAATCCGTCTGCATTGGCTTTTCATCTATACATTCGGACGCATACGAGAGGTCTGACGGCAACGCTGACGGCAACCCACACGAACAACCACGAGTTGTTGGCTCCGACCACAGTGGATGGTTGGGGTGTCCCGCGAAGTCCTGGGGATCCCTTGCGGGGGACCGTCATCATGGCCGCGGCCGGGCATGAACCGTCCGGAATGCCCACGTCGGTGCAGTCCACAGACAGTTCCGCGCCGTCGGTGACTTAGCGCGGACGGGACACGGCATGCAAAGCTGCATGGCGTGTCTCCCCTCGCCGTACCGCTTGCCGCCGCCCCGCTTGCCGCGCCGTTGTCCGTACCGTCCGGTCTCGCATCGGGCGGGACGTCCGCGTCCGACGTCTGGGAGCAGGTGACCTCCGTACAGCCGGCTGTGCCATATCTCCTGGTCGTGCTCACCGCGGCCGCGGCGCTCGCGGTGGTGGTCGCCCCCCGCCTGTGGCATCTGTTCCGCAACGCGATCACGATCGCGCACGAGGGCGGTCACGCTCTCGTCGCCGTCGCGTGCGGACGCCGCCTGCGGTCGATCCGGCTGCACTCGGACACGTCGGGCCTGACCGTGACCCGGGGCCGCCCGAGCGGCTTCGGCATGGTCCTCACGCTGATGGCCGGCTATCTCTTCCCGTCACTCATCGGCATCGGCGGCGCCGCGCTCCTGGCCGCGCACCACGTCACGCTCGGCCTCTGGATCTACATCGTGCTGCTGTTCCTGATGCTCGTCATGATCCGCAACCTGTACGGCGTCATCACCGTCATCGTCACCGGCGGCGTGGCGTTTATCGTCTCGTGGTACGCGTCGACACAGGTGCAGGCGGTGTTCGCGTACTTCGCGGTGTGGCTGCTGCTGATCGGCGGCGTCCGGCCGCTGTTCGAGCTGGCCGGTCAGCGCCGGCGTCGCGAGGTGTCCGGTTCCGACGTCGACCAGCTCGCCGGCCTGACACATGTCGCGGGCATCATCTGGCTCGCCGCGTTCACGATCGTCACCTGCGTCCTTCTCGTGTTCGGCGTGTCGCTGCTCGGCCTGTTACACGTGCCGCCGGACGGCCTGTTCGGCGGCGCCCGCGCGTTCTTCAGCTGACGCGCGTTCAGCTGACGCGCGTTCAGCTGACGCGCGTTCAGCCGACGCGCGTCCTTCAGCCGACGCGCGTCCTTCAGCCGACGCGCGTCCTTCAGCTGACGCGCGGTATTAGGACGGCCATTCCGCCGGGTCCCGACCGAGCGGTCCAGCGTCGATCGCCCAGAGCGCCGGCACGCCGTCGATCCGGCCTGGTGTGGGCACCCGCCGGGCCGCTCCCCATTCGGTGGTCGTCGGCTGCGTATCGGTCGCGGCCCAGGTCGGCCTTGGACGGGTGAGCCCGCCCGCGACCGGTCGCGCCATGAGTGCGTTGGCCGTGCCGACCAGCGACATCCGGATGTCACTCGTACGGCCGGAGACGGCTAAGCGTTCCAGCGCCACACCGATCGCCGCGGCCACCAGATAGCCGGTGGCGTGATCGAGGGCCTGGGCCGGAAGCGGCACCGGCTTGTCGACACCCGCCGCCGCGGCACCCGCGGCCGTGATGCCGCAACTCATCTGGACCAGGCTGTCGAAGCCACGCCGGCCCTGCCACGGCCCATCCCAGCCGTACGCATCCAGGGTCGCGGTCACGATGGCCGGATTGGTCGCGCGGATCGTCGCGTTGTCGTATCCCAGCCGGTCGAGTGCGCCCGGCCGCAAGCCCGTCACGAGCACGTCCGCGGTGGCGAGGAGTCGTTCGAACGCGGCACGGTCGGCCGCTTCGGTCAGGTCCAGCGCGGCCCGCCGCTTCCCCACCGTCGACTCGGGCAGGATCGCCGGCACCTCCTCGAAGCCACGCGGATCGATCCGCAGCACGTCCGCTCCGTAGGCGGCCAGGAACCGGGTCGCGACCGGCCCGGCGATGACGCGAGTGAGGTCGAGAACGCGCAGCC
>DATCXD010000653.1:0-4161 GCA_036566005.1 Micromonosporaceae bacterium
GCCCCACCCCCGGCCGCCCCACCGCCGCCGGCGACCCCACCGCCCGCGCCGCGGAGCGGGAAAGGGTCATGGGCCAATATCAGCCGATGGACAGCCGGGATTGTGGTGTTGTTCCTCGCGGCCGTACTCGGCGGCGTCGCCGTGGTCGCCGGGTACGTCCGCAGCCAGGTTCTGGACACCGACACGTACGTCGCGACGGTGGCGCCACTCGCCGCCGACCCGACCGTCCAGGATGCGCTCGCGCAGCGGCTAGCCAACGTGATCGTTACGCGCGCGGATCTGGCCGGCATCGCCAACGGACTCGCGTCGCGGCTCGTCGAGCAGGGTGCACCGCCACGCGTCACCGATCTCGTGTCGCCGTTGGTCTCCGGCATCACGACGTTCCTCGATGACACGATTCGCAAACTTCTGGCCACGCCACAGTTCGAGGCGATCTGGCAGGACATGAATCGAGCCGCGCATCAAAGCCTCGTCACCGTGCTCACCGGCCGGAAAAGCCAACTCGTCAACAGCAGCGGCGACACGGTCACCATCGATCTCGGCCAGCTTCTGGTGCCGCTGAAGCAGCGGCTCGTCGAGCGGGGTATCACGTTCGCGAGCAAGATTCCGAACGTCTCGATCCCGTACACGATCGTCGAGTCCAGCAAATTGCCCAAGGTCCGCACGTACGTCCGGGCGCTCAACGCCGTCGGAACGTGGCTGCCCTATGTCGCACTGGTCGTGTTCGTCGGTGGCTTCCTGATCACGCCCAACCGTCGGCGCGGCATCCTCACCGGCGTGATCATGCTCGGTGTCGTCGACATCTTGCTACTCGCGGCGCTGGCCATCGGCCGTACGGTCTACCTCGACAACCTGCCGTCGACCGTACAGTCGCCGCGGGCGGCCGAAATCCTGTACGACACCCTGCTTCGCTTCCTGGTGACCGCGTTGCAGGCCGTACTGGTCGGGGTCATTGTCATCATCCTCGCGGCGCTCCTCGCCGGACCCAGCCGCCTGGCCCGGTGGATCCGGCATCAACTCGGCCGCGCGCTGGACGCGGCCGGTCAGGGCCTGCGGCGCACCGGGGCGTGGGCCGCTCGCGTCGGCGGTGCGGTCACCACGATCCGGCGGCCGGTCGAGTTCTTGTTGGGCGCATTGGGAGTCGTCATTTTCATCCTGGCCAACCAGCCGTCGCCGGTCTCCGTACTGTGGCTGACATTCGGCATCGTGGTCGTCATCATTGTCGTCGAGATTCTGGCCCGGATGGCAACGACCGGCACCGGTACCGATGACGGACTCACGCCCGCGCCGCCGCCCGCATGACCGCGACCAAGCACAGCCCGACGCCCGGCGGATGACGTGAAGCGCCACCTCACCTACCGCTACCTGCTGGCTGGCATATTGGTGCTCTACCTGCTGATCATCGTGGCGCCGTTCCGGGACGAGACGACGCCGTTGCGCGTCGCGGTGCTCGGAATTCTGCTGCTCTTGACGGTGCGGACACGGCGTCGTGGCCGCCATCTCTTCGTGCCGGCCGCGGCGCTCTCCACCGCGCTGGTCATCGCGACGGTGGTGGCGGTCGTCGTCGGATCGACCACAGTGCTCATCTGCGTCGGACAGGCATCGACCGCGGTCCTCGTCGTCGCCTCTATTTTTATCCTCGGGCAGACGATCATCGCGTCGAGCGTCATCGACGGCCCGGCCGTCGTCGGTGTGCTGTGCATCTACCTGCTACTGGGTCTGCTCTTCTCCGCGCTACACGACTTCTGTGCCGCGCTCATACCGCACTACCTCCATGGCGTCGGCTCGCAGGCCACCCAGTCGGACACGCTCTATTTCAGCCTCATCACCTTGACCACGGTCGGCTTCGGTGACATCACGCCGGCCGCCAACCTCGCCCGCGCCATCGCCGCCGCCGAGGCCTTGGTCGGACAGCTCTATCTCGTGTCGGTGGTTGCCGCGGTCGTGTCGCGATTTCGCCCACAGCGACTTGCCGCCGCCCAAAACGGTACCGCCGCCCAAAACGGTACCGACGGCCAGAACGGTACCGACGGCCAGAACAGTACGGACGACCAGAACGGCACCGACAGCCAACCCGGTGCCCACGGCCAAAACGGGACCGACGGCCAGAACGGCACGGACGGCGCTGTCTGACCGGGTTGACGCCCGCCGCGAACGCGCCGGCGCTCGAACCCGCGCTCGGTATACCGGAAGCCGCGGCGCCGTCGGCTACGTGCCCAGCAGCTTCGCCTTCGCCGCCGCGAATTCGTCGTCCGTCAGCGCTCCGGCCGCGTTCAGATCCGCGAGCTGCTTGATCTTGCTTGTGAGATCATCGCCGCCGGATGCTCCCATTGAGGCACCGGACGGCTGTTGCTGTGCGTCTCGCTGAGCTTGTTCGTCGGCGGCCGCCTGTGCGCGGCGTGCTTGGCGGTTGCTCACCGCGTTGGCGGTCGCGGTCGCGGTTCCGGCCACGACGGCTGTGCGGGCGACCGTACCCAAAAGACCCGGACCCCGCCGGCCGACCATTCCTCGCCTCAACACTGTTGCCTCCTTAAGGAGTGGTCCGAAGAACCGCATCGCCATCGATGCCGTTCCGCCGCGGTGCCGGTCGATCATTGTCGCGAGCGGCATGTAACCGCGCGCCTCACCTATGCGTGCGCGACCGCCTCGGCGACGGCTTCCGGAATCCGTTCGCCATAGACGACGGTGCCGTCCGCCGCCGCGACCATGTCCCTCAACCGATTCGCCCACACGTGCTCGAACAGGATCACCGCGGCCGTTGAGCCCGCGTCGACGTTCTCAGCCAACGCCGCCAGGTCGGCCTCGGAGATCAGGCCGTCGATGGTCTCCGGGATAACGTCGAGCGCCTCGTAGGCGGCTTCGCCCTCACGCTCACTCAGTTCGAATGTCGAGACGTCGCCGTCGGAGGTGCGCTCGATGAAAGCGAGGTCCACCACCCGGATCACGCCGGCGTCGAGGAGCCGCTTCAGCTCCGGCGCCAGCCGTTCACCCGGCACGGCATCCGGAAATTCGATCATGATCAGCTCCATCGGTCCACGGCTCATTGCGCATCCCCCAGGTGATGTCGACTGCATGGGGCCACCCGCGTCGCGCGTGGCGTCTCCATTGTCGCGAGCCGCCGCCGTCGGGGGCGGCAGATCGCCGTATCTGACCTGACCTTCCCTCCCGGGGGCGCAAATCTGCGGCGCGCAGTGCCCGCACGTACCGTGAACTGGGCCTGTTCGCCTGCCGCGCGGCTTGTCGAACGTCTTTAATGGGGGTACGGCAACCGGGCCGCGCACGGAGGTGACCGGCGGTGTCCTTGCGCTCCCACCCCGCCGTGTTGCGAACCATCGAACGGACGCGTGGCATCGCCGAGCGCCTCATCGCGGTCCGGATCGTGGAAACGTCGATCGTCCTCGCCGCCCAGGCGTTCCTGGCGTTGTTCCCGTTGATCCTGGTGGTCGCCGCGGTCGTCCCCCACGAGGTATCGGTCAGCCTGCTGAACGAGCTGCGCAGCCGCTATGGAGTCAGCGGCGAGTCGGCCAGCGCGCTGCAGTCCCTCCTGATCGACCGCGGCGCCGTCCAGCAGAGCCTGTCGGTGCTCAGCTTTCTGTTGGTCATCGGCTCCGCGACCGCGTTCACCAGAGCGCTGCAACGGATGTACCAGAACGCCTGGGGTCTGCCGAAGCTCGGCCTGCGCGGCCTGTGGCGAGGATTCGCCTGGCTCCTCGGTCTCGTCGCCTATCTCGGCGTTCTCGGGACGATCGCGCACGTCATCCACCATGGCGGCGTGCTCGCGCCGGTCTCCACCATCCTCGGCTTCGGTCTGTGGTGGTGGACTCCGTTCCTGCTGCTGGGCGGCCGCGTGCGAGCGCGGGCGCTGATTCCTGCAGCCGTCATCCTCACCAGTGCCCAGCTGGTCGCGGGTCTTCTGTCGTCGGCCATCGTGCCAAGAACGATCCGCACCAACGAGTCGAACTACGGCCCGATCGGTGCCGTGTTCGCATTCGAGTCGTGGCTCGTGGTCATCATGGGCGTGCTCGTGGTGGGCACCACGCTCGGCGCGACCATCGGGCTGAGCGACAGCCGGATCGGCCGGTGGATCCGGGGCACATCCGGTCCGGACGGCTGGCGGCGGGAGCCGAAGCAGTTGCATATCGGCCGGCACAAACATCCCAC
>DATCXD010000683.1:0-3684 GCA_036566005.1 Micromonosporaceae bacterium
CGGCAGAACCCGATGCCGACTGCCAGCCCTCGACGGGCACTCCGTTTTCCAACCGGTAGACGATCAGATCGAGGTCGGTTGTGTCGTCGGCCGCGTCGAGATCGAACCTGGCGAATTGCGCGCCCGTCGGAACGGTCACGGGGTACTGTGCCTCGGCGCCGGTGCTGCCGGTGCCAGACCGTACCAGGGCCTTGCTCAGCCCGGTTGTTGACAACGCAATGTCGCCGGTGCCACCGGGGGTGACGGTGATGTCGACTGAGCCCGTTGCGCCGGTGCCGGTCACTTCGGCCGGTGCGACGATCGTCACCGGTTTCACGGCGAGCGGCGAACGCACGACCGTTTTGCCGCTGGTCCAGGTGAGGAAGCCGGTGGCGAACTGGTCGAGTGGCGCCGTCGTGCGGCTCACTGTGACGGTGAAGCTCTTCGATTCTCCAGCCTTCGTGAACTTCAACGTTGACGGAGAGACCTTGGCAGAGATCCCAGGAATAGAGATGGATGCCTTGAACGTGCCGGCCGTCGTCGATGTCACGGTTCGCGTCACCGTTTCCGTCGCGGTCAGCTGGCCGATCGCGATCGACGCCAGGTTCAGATTGCTCGGGTCGATCGGGTCGACCGAATCGCCTAGCTCGTAACCAATGCCCTCGATGTAGGAATCCCAGTCGTCCTGGTCGTTCAGGTACAGAAGACCAGGCGAGAAGAACTTCGTCGGGTCCACGTGACCGGCGCCTTGCGTGAACGGGTCGGTGACCTGTTTCCCACCAACATCAACGGTGTTGTATGCGGTGGTCATCATCGCCGACTTGATCTGGGCCGGGGTCGCGTTCGGCGTCTTGCCGAGGTACAGGGCGGCGAGGCCAGTGATGTGCGGTGCCGCCATCGAGGTTCCGGAGAGGAACTGGAAGGTCGGCTTCGCACCGGCGGCATTCGCGCCGTCCGCGAGGATCGCCACACCGGGCGCGGTGATGTCGGGCTTCAGGATGTCGCTACCGTCAGCTTCCACAGGACCGCGCGATGAGAATCCAGCGACCTGCGGTACGGCCGGCTCGATGCCGGTCGAGTTGCCGGGCCTGAAGGTCACCGTCGCTCCGGTCGTCGCCGCGTAGCTCATGATCGCGTCATGGGACGCGGCATCGATGTGGATGGTCGGCACCGAGTGCAGGTCGAGGTCCATCGAGCCGGGAATGACGTTGATCAGGATCATGCCGATCCCGCCTGCCCGCTTCACCTCGGCGGATTTGGCAACCCGGTCGTAGACGCCGCGTTCGCACACGATGATCTTGCCGGTCGCGGACGACGAGAGAGAACCGGGCGCGCAGAGGTTCGCATTCGCAGCACCGGTGACGGCCACCGCCGACGCTGTCATCAGACTGCCGGTCAACGGTGTGGCGCCGGGCGTCATGTTCACGGTGATCGAGGCGCCCGCGTATGCCGCCTTGTTCCCGAGCGTGGCGGTTGCCTCGTAGCTCGGAATCGTGCCCGCGGCCACGGTCGTGATCCACGGAGATGCGTTGTCCAGCGTTGATGCGGTCGGCCCGTCGTTGCCCGCCGATGCCGACACGAACACACCGGCGGCGGCAGCACCGAGGAAGGCCTGATCGGTCGGCGAGTAGGTGGTCTGCGCCGCTCCCCCGCCGATCGAGAAGTTGATCACGTCGACGCCGTCGGCAACAGCTGAGTCGATGGCCGCGATGATGTCCGAGGTCGCACACCCGTCGTCGGAGGTGACCGTGGGGTCCGGGCCGGTCCAGCAGACCTTGTATGCGGCGATCTTCGCCGCCGGGGCGACACCCGTGATTGCGCCGAACTTCACCCCGCCGACCGCGGCTGCGACATTCGCATTGCCGGCCGCCGTGCTGGAGGTGTGCGAGCCGTGCCCGTCTCCGTCGCGCGGCGAACGGTACTCACCGAGGTTCACACCGCCGATGTTCTTCGCACCGAATCCGGAGACGAAATACCGGGCGCCAATCAGCTTCGAGTTGCAGTCCAACACGCTGAACTGGACCCCGGTGGTGCAGGTGCCGGTGAACGTGTTGCCGTCGGCCTTCTTGAACGTGATGGTCTTGCCCTTGAGGTAGGGCGCCGTTCCCGGCGTCTTCGCGAGTGGAGCCCCCGCGAAGGAGGGATTCTCCGGTGCGATGCCCGTGTCGAGCATTCCAACCACGACACCCTCGCCGGCATGTGCCGTTCCGCCCAGGCTGGCCCAGACGCCCTGAGGCCCTTCCAGTCCGAGGAAGTGGGTGGACGACTCCGCCGTCACGTGCCGGAGTTCGTCGGGGGCGAGCGAGGCGACGGCCTTGTTCGCGGCGAGCGCGGCGGCCTGCTTCGCCGTCAGCGTTGTGGCGAATCCGTTGAGCGCGAGACTATAGGAACTCACCACAGGGGCACCGACCGAGTCGGCTACCTTCATCTGCTTGTTCTTGAGGAAACTGCTGTATGCCTTGACGGCGGCGCGGTTGGCGTCCAGCTGCTTGCCCTTGCCCGGTCGGGTCGCCGGGAGACCGGCGATGCCGCCGTCATAGGTGGCGGCCGCGGGATCGGCAAGGGTAACGATGTACCGGCCCGGCGCGAACGACATCGTTCCGCCGCTGCCGATGGCGCCTGGTGCCGCCAGAGTTGGCGTGCCCTGGGCCGCCAGAGACGGCGAGACGCCGGCGAATAAGGATGCGATGAGCGCCGCCGTAGAGACGACAGCGCCGAATTTTCGAGTGCTCACGAGTAGTTTTCCTGTTCTTGTGGAAGCGGATGAAACTAACGGACAGTCGGGTTTCTGTACGAGAGTGTAATTCAACAGTGTCCACCCCCGGACGGGGGGGTTCGTTACCAAATCGTGACCTGGCATTTTTTTGAGCAGAAACCACCTAATTGCGGGCGCTGATAGCCTCCAGTCAGCGAAGGGACTCAAGGACTTTGCAGACATGGATCCTGCTGGTCCGGCGTGCGCGGGCGCAGGCCGGACTTCTCGCCACCGTTTGCATCGTCGCCTTCGTGCTCACCGCGGCCCTCGCGGGGTCATCCGGCTACCTCGCCATCGCCGGAACCGACAGCGTCCGCGCGGCCCTGCTCACGGCGGACCCGCAGGCCGCAGCGCTGCGAATCCAGGGCAGCCTGGCTACGGATCCGGATGCCCAGGATAGCTCGGTGGTCGGCATCGTCGAGAAGCTGTTCGACGGCATCCCGGTCAGCGCGCACCGTGCCGCGCGGCACTATCCGCGGGACGTGCGGCTGGCGGACACGATAGCCTCCGCTTCCCCGGACCGGGTAATCCTCGCCGCCGACGCGGACCTCGCGGCGCACGCAACACTGACCGCCGGCCATTGGCCGGATGCCACCGCGGCGGTTCCCGCGGACCAGCCGGCGCCCGGCGCGCTCCAGGCTGATGCCGCATCCGCACTCGGGGTGAGCGTCGGCGACGAACTGGTTGTGGGCGGCGAAGACCACTCCCGGCTGGTCACGGTCGTGGCGACCTGGGAGCCGACCGACCCGCGCGACCCGCTGTGGTTCGGCGATCCCACGGTGGCAACCGGGCGCATCCAGGATGCCGGGAACGGCGAGAGCGGCTTCGGCCCGCTGGTCGTGGCGGAGGCGAACTTGTCCGAGCTGGGCAGCGCTCCGCTGGTGACGTGGACCATCGTGCCGGATGCCAGCAGGGTGACCAGCGGCGAGCTTTCCGACACGGGCGCGGCG
>DATCXD010000687.1:0-5092 GCA_036566005.1 Micromonosporaceae bacterium
GCCGAGTGGCCGGCCGGACAGCCCGCCCGTCTGCGTCGCGAGCTCGATGTCGCCGGCGGCGATCCCATCGCGGGCCAGCGTCGTGTTCGTCGCGATCACACCGGCGACACCATGCTCGACGCACACCGCGAGCAGCTCGCCGAGCGCCTCGTCGGTCAGGTCGGGCGCGACCTTGACCAGCAGCGGCTTCGCGCCGGCGAGTTCGCCCTGCAACGCGGCGAGCAGGTCGCGCAGATGGGCGGCGTCCTGGAGGGTACGAAGGCCGGGGGTGTTCGGCGAGCTGACGTTGACGGCCAGGTAGTCGCCGTGCCCCCGCAGCGCTCGCAGTGATGCCACGTAGTCGCCGACCGCATCGGCCAGCGGCGCGACCTTCGACTTGCCCAGACTGATGCCAAGCGGCACCGGCAGCGGGCCGAGCGCGTCCAGTCGCGCGGCCAGGGCCGCCGCGCCCGCGTTGTTGAAGCCCATCCGGTTGATGACGGCGCCGCTCGCCGGCAGGCGGAACAGTCGCGGCCGGTCGTTGCCCGGTTGGGCGTGCGCGGTCACCGTACCGACTTCGACGAACCCGAACCCGAGCGCGGGCCAGGCGGCCAGAGCGCGACCGTCCTTGTCCATGCCGGCAGCGAGGCCGACCGGATTCGGGAAGCGCACCCCGAACACGGTCCGCGACTCGCCGCCGCCGGCGCGGCTGACCGCCGTCATCGCCCGCAAGACCGCCGGCGATTTCGCGGTACGGGCGAGCCACCGCAGCGTGATCTCGTGCGCGGCCTCGGCGTCGCCGTGACCGAGACGGAACAGCACCGGGCGGGCCAGCCGTTCGTACATCCACGTCGCGGCCCCGATCGCAGGCGGCGCAGCGGTCACCGGGTGCCCTCCCGCAGTGCGGCGTGCAGCTCCTGCAGCGGCTGGACCGACACCTCGCCGCGGATCTGCGCCTCGATGCCCATGACCGCGGCGGCCGCGCCGGGCACGGTCGTGATGCACGGAATGTCGGCGGCGACGGCCGCACTGCGGATCTCGTACCCGTCGCCGCGGGTCCGCCCGGAGCCCTGCGGCGTATTGATGACGAGGCCGACGTAACCCTCGCTGATCATCTCGACGGCGTTGGGCCCGCCGGGCTCGCCCGGCTCCACCGTCTCGAAGTGCTTGCGGATGATCTCGCAGTCGATACCGTAGCGGCGCAGGACCGTACCCGTGCCGATCGTCGCGACGATGGTGAACCCGAGGTCGGCGAGGCGTTTGACCGGGAAGATCATGCCGCGCTTGTCCCGGTTGGCCACCGAGACGAAGATCCGTCCCGTGGTCGGCAGCGACCCGTACGCGGCGGTCTGAGACTTCGCGAACGCGTGGCCGAACGTCGTGTCGATGCCCATGACCTCGCCGGTCGACTTCATCTCCGGGCCGAGCAGCGAGTCGACGCCCTTGCCGGCCGGCGTACGGAAGCGTTTGAACGGCAGGACGGCCTCTTTGACCGCGATCGGCGCGTGCTCCGGCGGCTCGGCACCGTCACCCGACGCGATCAGCATCCCCTCGGCCCGCAGCTCGGCGATCGTGGCACCGAGCATGATCCGGGCCGCCGCCTTCGCCAGCGGCACCGCCGTCGCCTTCGACACGAACGGTACGGTCCGCGACGCGCGCGGGTTCGCCTCCAGGACGTAGAGCTGGTCGTCCTTCAACGCGTACTGGACGTTGATGAGCCCACGGACGCCGATACCGCGCGCGAGCGACTCGGTGAAACGGCGCACCTCGGCAATGTGGCCGGCGCCGAGCGTGATCGGCGGGAGCGCGCACGACGAGTCGCCGGAGTGGATGCCGGCCTCCTCAATGTGCTCCATCACACCGCCGATGTAGACGTCGCCGGTCGCGTCGGCCAGCGCGTCGACGTCGATTTCGATCGCATCGTCGAGGAACCGGTCCACGAGCACGGGATGCGACGGCGAGATCTCGGTGGCCCGCGCGATGTAGCCGCGCAGCGTCTCCTCTTCGTACACGATCTCCATGCCACGGCCGCCGAGCACGTACGACGGCCGGACCAGCACCGGATAGCCGATCTCGTCGGCGATCGTCTTCGCCTGCTCGAAGCTCGTCGCGGTGCCGTAGGCCGGTGCGGCCAGGCCGGCCTCGCCGAGCAGTGCGCCGAAGGCCCCACGGTCCTCGGCCAGGTGAATGGATTCCGGCGACGTGCCGACGATCGGCACTCCGGCATCCTTGAGCCGCTGCGCCAGTCCGAGCGGCGTCTGGCCGCCCAGCTGCACGATCACCCCGACCACGCCCGGTCCGCCGGCGTCCCGGCCCGAGGTGTGCTCGGCGTGCCAGACCTCCAGGACATCCTCGAACGTCAGCGGTTCGAAGTAGAGCCGGTCGGCCGTGTCGTAGTCGGTCGATACCGTCTCCGGGTTGCAGTTGACCATCACGGTCTCATAGCCGTCGCCTGCCGCGCCGGAACCCGAGCCGTTCGATGCATGAGCTGGAGCGGGCTTCGCCCGCAACGCCTGGACTGCGTGCACGCACGAATAGTCGAACTCGATGCCCTGGCCGATGCGGTTCGGTCCGGACCCGAGGATGAGCACCTTAGGGCGGCTCGACGGCTCGACCTCGGTCTCCTCGTCGTAGGAGGAGTAATGATAGGGCGTGTCCGCCGCGAACTCGGCCGCGCACGTGTCGACGGTCTTGTAGACCGGCCGTACGCCCAGCCGGTGCCGCAGCGTACGGACCCCGTCCTCGCCGGCGAACTCCGGCCGCAACGCGGCGAGCTGGCGATCCGACAAGCCGGCCCGCTTCGCCCGCCGCAGCAGGACCTCGTCGAGCACCGCCGCGGCCAGGATCTCGGTCCGCAGCTCGACCAGGCCGGCGATCTCGTCGAGGAACCACGGGTCCAGGCCGGACGCCTCGGCGACGGCGCCCACCGACGCACCGAGGCGCAGCGCGCGTTCCACGGTGTAGAGCCGGCCGTCGTGCGGCACTCGCAACGCCGAAAGGCACGCCTCGACCGACAGGTTGGCCGGGTCGGGCCGGGTCCAGAACCCGGCGGCGGCTGTTTCCATCGACCGCAGAGCCTTGCCCAGTGCCTCGCTGAAGTTGCGGCCGAGTGCCATCGCCTCGCCGACCGACTTCATCGTCGTGGTCAGTTCGGCATCGGCCGCCGGGAACTTCTCGAACGCGAAGCGCGGCACCTTCACCACGACGTAGTCGAGGGCCGGCTCGAACGCGGCCGGCGTCTGGCGGGTGATGTCGTTGGCGATCTCGTCGAGCGTGTAGCCGATCGCGAGCTTCGCGGCGATCTTCGCGATCGGGAACCCGGTCGCCTTCGACGCCAGCGCCGATGACCTCGAGACGCGCGGGTTCATCTCGATGACGACGATCCGGCCGGTCTCCGGATGGACCGCGAACTGGATGTTGCAGCCGCCGGTGTCGACGCCGACCTCACGGAGTACGGCGATGCCGAGGTCGCGCATGTGCTGGTATTCGCGGTCGGTGAGCGTCATCGCCGGCGCGACCGTGACCGAGTCGCCGGTGTGCACGCCCATCGCGTCGATGTTCTCGATCGAGCACACCACGACTACGTTGTCGTGCCGGTCGCGCATCAACTCGAGCTCGAACTCCTTCCAGCCGAGCACGCTCTCCTCGATCAGCACCTCGTGTACGGGCGACGCCGCGAGGCCGCCACCGGCCAGCCGATCCAGGTCGGCATCGGTGTGCGCCATGCCCGAGCCGAGGCCGCCCATCGTGAACGACGGCCGGATGACCACCGGCAGGCCGAGGTCGGCCACGGTGTCGCGAACCGCGTCCATCGAGTGGCAGACCCGGGACCGCGGCACGAGGTCACCGTCGGCCGGATCGAGGCCGAGCCGGACACCAGCGCGCGCGACGATCTCCTTGAACAGCTGCCGGTCCTCGCCGCGCCGGATGGCGTGGATATTCGCGCCGATCAGCTCGACGCCGTACTTCTCGAGCACGCCGGCGTCGTACAGCGCGACCGCGGTGTTCAGCGCCGTCTGCCCGCCCAGCGTGGGCAGCAGCGCGTCCGGCCGCTCGCGAGCGATGACCTGCTCGACGTACTCCGGCGTGATCGGCTCGAGGTACGTCGCGTCGGCGAACTCGGGATCGGTCATGATCGTGGCCGGGTTCGAGTTGACCAGGCTCACCCGCATGCCTTCCGCGCGCAGCACGCGACACGCCTGCGTGCCGGAGTAGTCGAACTCGCAGGCCTGCCCGATCACGATCGGGCCGGAGCCGATGACCATGATGTGCTGGATGTCGGTGCGCTTGGGCATCAGGCGGCTCCCCGGTCGCGAGCGTCGGCGGTCCGGCACGGTGACCGTGACGGGGACGGATCGCCGATGAGTTCGACGAACCGGTCGAACAGGTAGTCCGCGTCGTGCGGACCGGCCGCCGCCTCGGGGTGGTATTGCACGGTGAACGCGGGCACGTCCCGGGCCCGCAGGCCCTCGACCACGCCGTCGTTCAGGCACACGTGACTGACCTCGACCTCGCCGAACGGCGTCTGGACCGGCCGGTCGCCCGGAGCGTCGACGGCGAACCCGTGATTGTGCGACGTGACCTCGACCTTGCCGGTCGCCCGATCGATCACCGGTTGGTTGATGCCTCGGTGGCCATACCCGAGCTTGTACGTGTCGAAGCCCAGCGCCCGCCCGAGGATCTGGCTGCCGAAGCAGATGCCGAACAGCGGGATGCGCCGGTGCATGACCGCCCGGGCCAGCGCGACCGGATCCTCCGCGGTGGCCGGATCGCCCGGGCCGGGCGAGAAGAACACCGCGTCGGGCGACACCGCGAGCAGATCGTCGATGGTCGACGACACCGGCATGATGTGCGTCGTGACACCCCGCTCGGCCAGCCGCCGCGCGACGTTGCGTTTGATGCCGAGGTCGAGCGCCGCGACGGTGAAGCGATGCTCGCCGATGGCCTCGACGGTGTAGCGGGTCACCGTCGACACCTCGGCCGACAGGTCCGCGCCGACCATCCCGGGCGACGCGAGCACGCGTTCGCGCAGCGCCACCGGATCGTGCTCCACACTCGACACGCCGACGCGCATCGCGCCGCGTTCGCGCAGGTGCCGGGTCAACGCCCGGGT
>DATCXD010000291.1:0-2318 GCA_036566005.1 Micromonosporaceae bacterium
CCACCCGCCGATCTCGGCCGGTCGCGCCGCCACCAGCTCCGCGATCCGGGTCAACGAGGACAGCCGCTGCATCCGGATCGTCGCGCGGAGCAGCACGGCGAGCCGGTTGCGCAACGACGCCGCCTCCTCGTAGCGGCGCACGGCAGACAGCGCCTCGATGCGCGTCATGAGCCCGGCCACCAGCGATGAGACGTCCGCGAGCGCGGCGGTCCGCAGCGGGTCGACGGCGGCCGCCGCGTAGGCGTCGGTGGAGATGCGGTGCTCGCATGGCGCCGCACACCGATGCAACTCGGCCAGGGCGCAGGCGGCCACCGTCGTGCGCACCGACAGCCGCAGGGTGCACGGCCGTAGCGGGATCGCGGCGTGGATGGCGTCGGCGGCGAGCCCGGCCGATCGTGGCGTCGGAAACGGTCCGAGATAGGTCGCGCGATCGTCGTGCACCGTGCGGACGACCGACAGCCGCGGGTAGGCCTCGTTCGTCAGCTTCAGCCAGTGAGCCCGTTCGGGGAACTTCGACCGCCGGTTGTACGGCGGCTTGTGCGCGGCGATCAGTCGCAGCTCACGGACCTCCGCCTCGAGCGAATGAGCGCACTCGATCGCCTCCACGCGGACGGCCGCGTTCAGCATCTCGGAGATCCGGGCGCGCTTCTCGGCCGCCGTGAAGTAGGACTTGACCCGCGTCGCGATCGTCTTGGACACGCCGACATAGAGCGGGCGTTCGTCGACGGCGCGGAACACATACACCCCCGTCGTGTTGGGCAAGCCGTCCGCGAGATGGCGCTTGCGGCGCTGCGTCTCGGTGACCGCCTTGGCGAACTCGATGGTGTCGCCGAGGGTGAACACCCCGTAGGTGCCCAGCCGGCTGAACAGCGCATGCAGCACGTCGACGGTGGCCCGAGCGTCGTCGAGCGCGCGGTGGCTCGGCGGGCGAGCCCCGTAGAACGAGGCCAGCGTGCTCAGTTTGTGGTTGGGGACCTCGTCGCGGGTGAGCGCCCGCCGGGCGATCGCGACCGTGTCGAGCACCTTCGGCTGCGGCCAGGGGTAGCCGAACTTCGCGCATGCCGCCTTGAGAAACCCGATGTCGTACGGAGCGTTGTGGGCAACGAGCACAGCTCCCCGAGCGAACTCGAGAAACGCGGGCAACGCCTCTTCCAGCCGTGGCGCGGGCGCGATCATCGCCTCCGTGATCCCGGTCAGCACTGTGACGAACGGCGGGATCGGCTGGCCGGGATTGACCAGCGTGCCGAACTCGCCCAGGTCCTCGCCGCCGCAGGCCTTAACCGCGCCGATCTCCGTGATGCCGCAATCGTCCGGTGTGCCCCCGGTTGTCTCCAGGTCGACGACCACGAACGTCGTCTGCTGGAGGGACATCGCCAGGGGATCGCCGAGCAGGGCGTCAAAGGTCTCCTGGACATATCGCGGTGGCGTGGGCTTGACCGCGGTCCGGGGCAGCAGGACCGGCGCCCGACCCGACCCGTTGCGGCGGTCCTCGGTTGAGCCGGCTCCGCTGGTCTCGGGTCGATGCTCCGCCTGCGTCACATCGGCACCATATGCACCACGTCCGACACTTCGGCCGACGCGGCAGGGCCGGCCGCTCGGCGATGCCGATCATGGGCGGCGAGATACCCGACGTCAAAATGGCCGCCACGGTGCGACACTTGGCGCATGTCTGATCAGGCTGGCAGCGGTCGCTTCCCCGCGGGGGACGGCGCGTCGCCGGACGAGATCACGGCGCCCGATGCCGACGTGGCCATCGAGACCGCGCCGGACGCGACCGAGCCGGAGCCGGTATTGCCGGAGCCGGTCCGTACCCGTGTCAGCGCTCTGGCCGCATCCGCGATGGCGCAGTTGCCGGCCGCGGAGATCCCGTCTCCGTTGCGGCGGGTCGCGAATTTCGCCCCGAATCGCCGCGCCCGCCTCGGCGGTCCGGCCATCCTCGCGCAGCTGGCCGCCGACCCGCTGTTCCGCCAGCGCATCGCGGCCAAGGTGTGGCCCGACGATGCCGATCTGGGTACGGCGATCGAGGCCGGCGAGCCGGTGGCCGGCGCCGATCCAGTGGAAATCGCGGCGCTGGCCTATCTGAGCCGGCCAGCGGGTTGGCTTGACATGATCGACGCGGCGATCGATTCGGTGCGCGCCGACGTCGACTCGGCCGCGACGGAAGCGCAGTTTCGGGAGATCGAGGCCCGCGCCGCGCGCGCCGAGCACGAGCGGGCCGTCGCCCGCGTCGAGGCCGACAAGCTACGGGACGAATCCGGGCGGCTGCGCGAGGAACTGGCCGCCATCCGCGACGAGCTGCGCGGCGTCGCGCGCGAGCT
>DATCXD010000704.1:0-8745 GCA_036566005.1 Micromonosporaceae bacterium
TCCCGCCGCCGGTCGCCCCGTCGCCGGAGCTGAGCTCGTTCCACACGATCTCGTCGGTGATGGTGGTCCCGCTCAACGTCAGCGTCGTGCCGCCGCAGCCGACCACCGACGGGCTCGACGCCGGGAAGTCGACGTGTAGCCCGCCGTCGCCCGCGCCATCCGTCGCGCCGTTGTCGCCGGCCGCGACGTAGACACTGATGCCGGCCGCGGCCGCGTCGGCGAACAACGCCTCGTACGCGTCGAGTTGCGATGGCGTCCAACCGGCTTCGGCCTGGCCCCAGCTGATCGAGATGACCGACGGCCGGCGCGCGTTGTCGTGGACCGCCGCGGCGATCGCGTCGTAGAAGCCGTCGGTGGTGTTCGGCCCGAAGTAGACGGCCATCGTGACGCCGGGGGCGACCGCTCCGATGACCTCGATGTCGAGCATGACCTCGTCGTCGGCGTCGGCTCCGGGGGAATTCGTCGCGCCGTCGACGTCGACCGCCTCGACCGCCGGCTTACGCAGGCCCAGGCCGCCGAAGTACGCGTCGAGATCGGTGGTACGAAACCCGCCACCGAGCTCGATGATCGCGACGGTCTGACCGCTGCCGTCGACATCGGTCGGAAACCCGTACGCCGCCGCGATCGCCGGCGGTGAATATCCCGTCGGCACCAGCGCGGGCGCGGCCGGTGCTGTTCCCGGGCGCGCCGCAGCGGTCAAGCGGTCGGGCGAGCCGGCGATCCGGAAGTGCGCCCGCGCCGTCGGTCGATTGTCCAGGCCCAGCACGGCGACGACCACGCCGTCGAGTTCCTCCGGTAGGTAGATCGATCCCTCCCGGCCCCGATAGCGCAGGCCGGCCGTCTCGTACGCCCCGAGGTCCACACCGAACGCCGCCGACATGGCCGTCGCCGTGCCGCGCAACCGGATCGAACGCGCGGCAAGATTCACGGCGGCGACGTCGAGGCCGGCAGCTGTGGCAAACGTACGCACGTCCTGGATGTCATCCGGGTCGGCGGCCGCGCCGGCGTCCCCGGGCGCGCCCGGAAGGTCGGCTCGGCGGCGCAGGACGACCGTCGCGAACACCGTGTCGTCGGGCGTCGTGTCGGCGACTCGCACGGCGCCGGGGACGGGATCCCGCCGGCTGCCGGGCAACGGCACGGCCGGATACTCCTGGGTCATGAACTCCCCCTTATGGGCCGTCGGTGAAAGCTTGTGAGCCGTCTGTGAAAGCGCCGGCGGGCTCCGCGCGCCATACGTTCGCCTGCTCAACGATGCCGACGACGGGCGTCGATGTAAAGGCTCCGGCACCCGCGAAGATCGGCCTTGGGTAACGGGCCACCCATGGGCGAAGATGGCGCCGTGATCCCCGCTGAGCTGCTCGATCCCGCCGATCTCGCCGCCGTCGCACGCCCGTTCGGCCAGTCCCGGATGCTGCCGTCCACGGCGTACACCTCGCCGGGCGTGCTCGGCTGGGAGCGCGCGCACTTCTTCGCCGGCACCTGGACGTGCCTCGGGCGCCGTCCGGCCATCGGTCAGCGGGCCTACGCCGTGGGCGATCTCGGCGTGCTCGTCACGGTGGCCGGCGACGACTCGGTGCGGGCGTTCGCGAACGTGTGCCGGCATCGCGGTCATGAACTGCTTCCTGCCGGTACGGACGCCGCCAAGCGAGCCATAGTCTGCCCGTACCACGGGTGGGCCTACGAGCTGGACGGGTCGCTGCACGCCGCGCCGGACATGCCGGCCGACTTCGACCGCACGCCGTGGGGCCTCGTCCAGCTACCGGCCGTCGACTGGCACGGATGGGTGTTCGTCAACGCGGCCGGCGGGGCCGCGCCGTTCGCGGCCTTCATCGGCGAGTTGGACGGCTGGATCGCTCCGTACGCCCCCGAACGGCTGCACGTCGCGGCGACCCACCGTTACGAGGTCGCGGCCAACTGGAAGCTGATCGTGGAGAACTACCACGAGTGCTATCACTGCCCGATGATCCATCCAGAGCTGTGTACGGTGACGGCGCCCGCCTCCGGGGACAACGGCACCGGGCCCGGCGCCTGGGTCGGCGGCACCATGGATCTCCTGCCCCACGCGCAGACGATGTCGTTCGACGGCTCGTCCCACGCGGCGACGCTGGCCGGCGTGAACCCGCGCACGGTCACGTACATCGGCGTCTTCCCGCATCTGCTGCTGTCCTTGCACCCGGACTACGTCATGACGCACCGCCTCGTCCCGCTCGCCCCGGGCCGTACGTTCGTCGAGTGCCAGTGGCTGTTCGCCGCACCCGACGTCGATCCGGCGTACGCCGTTGAGTTCTGGGACCGGACGAACCAGCAGGACTGGGCGGCGGTCGAGTCGGTCCAGCGCGGCCTCGCCTCGCCCCACCATCGGCCCGGACCGTTGGCGCCGAACGAGAGCGCGATCTACGACTGGGTCACCATGCTCGTGCGCGGCTACCAGGACGTCCGCCGGATCCCGCGAGCGCCGGCCTACTCACGCGCGTGAACGGGGCGGCAACGCCACCACACCGCGTTACAGCCCGAATCGCAGGCAGATCGGCTCGGCACCGCGCCGGATCGCCGGATATCGGTTCGGCACGACGTCCACGTACACGGTGGCGTCCTGGTCGACCCGGAATGGGTAGCCGGTCGTACGGGCGCGCCAGATCCCGGCACTCACGATGTGGTGCCCCGGTCGCACCATGACCGCGAGTTCGCCGTGGTGGGCCACCGACCCGACCGGATCGCCGTCGAGTTCGACCCGGCACAGGATCGGCCGCTGCCACCATCGACTGGTCGGGCGACCGACGACGACCAACCCGATCTCGGTCGTCGTTGCCGCGGCCACGCCCACCTCCCGTTTCGCCGCTGCCACGCCACTTAGCGGGCATACACGTTCGAAACGGACTTTAGAACAAAGTCGGCTCGGCACGCCCGAAGCCACGCAGGGTGTCGCACCGCCGGGGCCGAATCTTGCGGCGCTAGAAGAGCCGCTCGGCGCTCGTGTCGATGCCACGCAAGGCGTCGTAGTCGACGACGACACAACGGATGCCGCGATCGGTGGCAAGGACGCGTGCCTGCGGTTTGATCTCCTGCGCCGCGAACACGCCGGACACCGGGGCCAGCAACGGATCCCGGTTGAGTAGCTCCAGGTAGCGCGTCAACTGCTCGACGCCGTCGATCTCGCCGCGTCGTTTGACCTCGACGGCGACCGTTGCGCCGGCGGCGTCACGGCACAACAGGTCGACCGGCCCGATCGCGGTCGGGAACTCTCGCCGTACCAAGGTCAAGCCGTCACCCAACGCGGCGGGTGACGCGGCCAGCAGTTCCTGCAGGTGCGCCTCCACGCCGTCTTTGCGCAGGCCCGGGTCGATGCCCAACTCGTGTGCCGTGTCGTGGAAGATCTCGTCGAGCGTGATCCGCAACTCCTCGCCGGCCTTGTTGACCACGCGCCACACGCCTGGCGCCTCCTCGATCCGGCACGGCGGGCTCATCCAGTTCAGCGGCTTGTAGGCCCGATCGTCCGCGTGGATCGACACGGAACCGTCGGCCTTGACCATCACGAGCCGTGTCGCGGGCGGCAGATGGGCCGACAGGCGACCGACGTAGTCCACCGAGCACCGCGCTATGACCAGACGCACCGCGACAGCCTATGTGATGACGCGATCGGGTCCGATGCGCTACGCCGGGCCGGGGTGGCGCGCACAGGGTTGAATGAGATCCATGGAGGCGCTGACCGGGATCGGGCTATCGGCGTCGGCCGGTCTCAACGCGTACATACCGTTGCTGATCCTCGGCCTGCTCAATCGCTTCACCGACGTCATCACATTGCCGCACGGGTGGGGGTGGCTGTCCAACGGATGGATGCTGGCGCTGCTCGGCGTGCTGCTCGCGGTCGAGGTCGTCGCCGACAAGGTGCCCGCGCTGGACAGCGTGAACGATGTGGTGCAGACCGGCATCCGGCCGACCGCCGGCGGACTGGCGTTCGGCGCATCCGCCCAATCATCGACGGTGACGGTCAGCGACCCCGGTACGTTCTTCCACGGCCACCAGTGGCTCGCCGTAGTCAGCGGCGCGGTCATCGCACTGATCCTGCACACGATGAAGGCCGGCGCGCGGCCGGTCATCAATGTCGCGACGTTCGGAGTCGGCGCGCCGGTTGTCAGCACGATCGAGGATGGTGCCAGCATCGGCATGTCCCTGATCGCGATCCTGTTGCCAGTCCTGGTGATCGTCGCACTCGCAATGGTCGTCTTCGGGTTGTGGCGGCTACGCGCGCGTCTCAAGCGCCGTCGCGAAGCGCGCGCGGTGGCCGCCCAGGCGACGCCGCCGCCGTCGGCTGGTCCGTAACCGCCGTCGGCCGGTGGCTACGAACGATGCGCGACCTTGCGGGGAAATGGCGGCGTTTTCGGTTGCGCCGGCCGCCATTTCCCCGCAAGGTCGTAACGCAACGCTCGTGATCACGCCGCATGTGCGCGCCCGGCGGCTCAGTCGAGGCCGTTCGCCTCGCGGACCACCGTGACGAGTTCGTCGACGATCTCGGTCAGCGCGAAGTCCTTCGGTGTGAAGACGCGCGCCACGCCGGCCTTGCGCAGTGTCTCGGCGTCGTCGGCCGGGATGATCCCGCCAACCACGACCGGCACACTCACGCCCGCCTTGCGCAGCCCGTCGAGGACCGCCGCGACCGCGCTCAGATGCGAACCGGACAGCACCGAGAGGCCGACGATGTCGACGTCCTCTTCGACCGCGGCGGCCACAATCTGACCGGGTGTGAGCCGGATGCCCTGGTAGACGACCTCGAAACCGGCATCGCGCGCCCGTACGGCAATCTGTTCCGCACCGTTGGAGTGGCCGTCGAGCCCCGGCTTACCGACGAGCATCCGCAACCGCCCCGTGCCCAGGTCGGCGGCGGTCGACCGTACCCGCGATCGGGCCCGAGCCACATCGGAGTCGGCACTGGACGCGCCGGCCAGCCCCGTCGGCGCCCGGTATTCGCCGAACACACCGCGCAACGCGCCGGCCCACTCCCCCGTCGTGACACCGGCTCGCGCGCACGTCAAGGTCGCGTCCATCAGGTTTTCGCTGGTACGGGCAACAGCCGTCAAGCGCTCCAGCGCGGCCGCTACGGCCGCCGGGTCGCGATTCGCGCGCCAAGCTTTCAGCGACTCGATCGCGGCCGCCTCCGCGGTCGGGTTCACCTGCGCGATCGCGTCTGCACCGGACTCGGTCAACGGCGACGTCTCGGTTTCCACGAAAC
Organism: Micromonosporaceae bacterium; assembly: GCA_036566005.1. Lineage (GTDB taxonomy): Bacteria > Actinomycetota > Actinomycetes > Mycobacteriales > Micromonosporaceae > DASQPR01. The sequence goes on from DATCXD010000704.1 coordinate 5,228, forward strand.
GGTTGACGCCGACGACCGTGTCGGCGCCGGACTCCATCCGCCCGCGCCGAGCGGCCAGCGAGCTGACGAGCGCGCTTTTCAGGTAGCCGCTCTCGACCGCGGCGACCGCGCCACCGGCATCGAGGATCGTCGTGAGCTCGGCCGTCGCACCGCTCGCGATGGCGTCGACCAGGCCGTCGACGACCACCGATCCCTCGAAGATGTCCGGGTATTCGAGCAGGTCCGACTCGTACGCGAGGACCTGCTGCATCCGCAGCGACCATTGCTGGTCCCACGGTCGGGGCAGTCCCAGTGCTTCGTTCCAGGCCGGCAGTTGGACCGCCCGCGCGCGTGCGTCGCGGGACAGCGTCACGCCGAGCATCTCCAGCACGATGCGCTGGATGTTGTTCTCCGGCTGCGCCTCGGTGAGTCCGAGCGAATTCACCTGTACGCCGTAGCGCAGGCGCCGTGCCTTCGGGTCGGTCACACCGTACCGATCGAATGTGATCTCGTCCCAGAGCCTGGTCAGCGCCCGCATCTTCGCCATCTCTTCGATGAAACGCACGCCGGCGTTGACGAAGAACGAGATCCGGCCGACGACGGCACCGAACCGCTCGGGCGGGACCTGGCCGGAGTCGCGTACGGCGTCGAGCACCGCGACCGCGGTGGCGAGCGCGAACCCGACCTCCTGCACCGGCGTGGCGCCGGCCTCCTGCAGGTGGTACGAGCAGATGTTGACCGGGTTCCAGAGTGGAGTGTGGGCGACCGTCCACGCGATCGTGTCGGTCGTGAGCCGAAGCGACTCGGCCGGCGGGAAGATGTGCGTGCCGCGGGACAGGTACTCCTTGATGATGTCGTTCTGTGTGGTCCCGGCGAGCGTGGCAAGCTCGGCACCATGCTCCTCGGCCACCGTGACGTAGAGCGCGAGCAGCCACATCGCCGGTGCGTTGATCGTCATCGACGTGTTGGCGTCCGCCAGCGGGATGCCGTCGAAGAGCGCGCGCATATCGCCCAGGTGGGCCACCGGCACACCGACCCGGCCGACCTCGCCGGTGGCCAGCTCGCTGTCCGGGTCGTAGCCGGTCTGCGTCGGCAGATCGAACGCCACCGACAGGCCGGTCTGGCCCTTGGCCAGGTTCCGGCGGAACAGCGCGTTGCTCGCTGCCGCGGACGAGTGCCCGGCGTACGTCCGCATCACCCAGGGTCGGTCGGGCCGCTCCAGCCGGTAGGACATGGTGGGATTTTACTGACGGGTAGCCTTGTCGTACCGGGTGAAATTACTCTCAGGCACGTTCCGCCCGTCCTGCGTCGTGCCGCCTCAGACACGTAAGGCACTCTGATCGGCATGAAACAGCAGACAGCGATCCGGGTACGGGGGCTGCGCAAGACGTACGGCGAGGCCGTCGCGGTGGCCGGAATCGACCTGGATGTGCACCGGGGCGAGTGCTTCGCGCTCCTCGGCCCGAACGGCGCCGGCAAGACGTCGACGGTCGAGATCCTCGAAGGCTTCCGGCCCCGTACGGCCGGCGACGTGTCCGTCCTCGGCACGGATCCGGCCCATCCGACGCGCGCTTGGCGGGCCCAGGTCGGCATCGTGTTGCAGTCCACCAGCACCGAATTCGACGCGTTGACCGTCGGCGAGGTGGTTCGGCACTTCGCGGCCTACTACCCGCAGCCGCGGGATCCGGACGAAGTCATCACCGCTGTCGGTCTGGGTGACAAGGCGAACGCCCGGTCGACCACATTATCCGGCGGTCAACGGCGGCGGCTGGACGTGGCACTCGGCGTCATCGGCCGCCCCGAACTGCTCTTCCTGGATGAGCCGACGACCGGTTTCGACCCGGAGGCCCGGATCGAGTTCTGGGAATTGATCAAATCGCTGCGGGGTGAGGGCGCCACGATCCTGCTCACCACGCACTATCTCGAAGAGGCCGAGGAGCTCGCGGACCGCGTCGGCGTGATTGCCGGCGGCCGGCTCCTTGAGGTGAACCCCCCGACGGTGCTGGGCGGCCGCGACCGAGCCGCCACGATCGTCGCCTGGGACGGCGCCACCGGACGGCAGAGCCAGGAAACCGATACGCCGACCGCGTTCGTCCAGAAGCTGGCCGGCGAACTCGGCGGCGAGATCCCCGGCCTCACCGTGGCGCGACCCACGCTGGAGGACATCTACCTCGCCATGATCGACAAAGGAAAGGGCACCGCCTGATGGCCGCCGAAACGATCACGCCCGCCCCTCCGCCCCTGGAGAGCATGGCCGTCTCGACGCTGCGCATCGGTTGGCTGCGCGGCCAGCTCGAGCTCAAAGAGTTCTTCCGGCAGCGCGAGCAGGTGTTTTTCACGCTCGCGTTTCCGGTGATGCTGTTGCTGATCTTCGGATCGATATTCAGCTACAAGATCGACGGATCCGGCGGGCTGGCGTTCGCCAGGTATTTCGTGCCCGGCATCCTCGCAGTCGGCCTGTTCGGCGTCGCGTTCCAGACGCTCGCGATCCAGATCGCGGTCGAACGCGACAAGGGCGTGCTCAAGCGGCTGCAGGGCACACCGATGCCGCCGGCGGCGTACTTCGTCGGCAAGGTCGTCATGGTGCTGGCGTTGGTGATCCTGGAGTCCGTACTTCTGCTGGTGATCGCCGAACTGCTCGGCAAGGTGACGCTGCCGACCGACTGGCACCGGTGGTTGACTTTCGTGTGGGTGACCGTGCTCGGCGTGACGGCCGGATCGCTGTTCGGCATCGCTTACTCGTCGGTCCCCCGTACGGGCAAGGCGGCCCCCGCCGTCGTCACCAGCGTGGCGCTCGTGTTGCAGTTCCTGTCCGGCGTGTATTTCGTGTTCACCCAGGTCCCGCAGACGATCCAGCACGTCGGCGCGCTGTTCCCGCTCAAGTGGATTGCCCAGGGTTACCGCTCGGTGCTGCTGCCCGACCGGCTGCAGTCGCTCGAACCGGCGCACGCGTGGGAGCTCGGCCGCACCGGGCTCATCCTCGGCCTGTGGTCACTTGGCGCCCTGCTGGTGGCGTTGCGTACGTTCCGGTGGCGAAGCCGTACCGATTCGTGAGGCAGATTGATCGCCGCGGCTCGTCCTGCGCCGGGCGAGCCGCGCCAGGTTGGCGTGCGATCACGGCTCATATGGTGCCAGACTGAGGGTGTGCCGGAATCCACCGTTTACGTCATCGGCCCGCTCGTGGCGTTTCTGGTGATCGGCGCGCTCGCGGCGATCCTGCGGTGGTCGTCGGACCCCGAGCTGAAGCGCAAGCAGGCCGAGATCTTCGCCGGACCGGCCGATTATGGCCTCCTGAGCGTGGTGGCGGTCGTCCACACGGCAATCGAGGCGCGCGCGTTGCAGCTTCGGCTCACCGACGCCGGGATCCGCGCCACAGTCGCGCCCTCCGGCGACGGTCGGATGAACGTTCTCGTGTTCGACGCGGAAAAGGACGAGGCGCGCCGTCTGGTCGGCGGCTCGCCGATCTAATTCGACACCGTACGCGTGTCGAGGCGGCTCGACCGCGTAGGCGCGACGCCGCCTCGACACGGTACGCGTGA
>DATCXD010000003.1:0-4159 GCA_036566005.1 Micromonosporaceae bacterium
CCGGCTCGGGCGGTCGCCGGAACGAGCGCCATGTTCGCGCAGTCGCCGGCTCCCCGAACGGCGCCGGCGACCGCGACCAGTCCGATCAGGACACCGAGCGAGAGCGCGCCGGTCGCGTACATCAACGGGACGGCGCCGACCGCCACGGCGGCGGTGAGGTTTCCCCAGACGTACGAGCGCCGGAGCCCGACGCGATCGACGACCGGACCGGCGAGCGCCTGCATCATCACGTACGGGAGCATCTGCGCGAACGCCACGAGCCCCGTTTTGCCGGCGCTTCCGGTCGTGGTCAGCACGAGCCACGGCACCGCAAGCTCCGACATGGAGGTGCCGAGCATCGACACGACGTACGCGCTCAGGAGTGCCGCAAACGGCGTCCGTCGCGCCGGCGCCAGCAGGACTCCGGTCCTGGTCATCGGGGATTCCCCGCACCGCCGTCGCCCTCCGAACCCGCACCGCCATCGCCCTCCGGGCCCGCACCGCCGTCAACTTCCGGAACAGGTGCGACGGTCGGCTGGTCGTCGGGGAGCAGCTGGAACATGAAGATCGCATCGACGGCATCCGGCCGCTCGTCCGGGGGCGCGGACGCTTCCCGCCGGTAGCGTTCGACGAGCCGGTTGACGTCGGCGGACAGAGCCCGGGCCTGGTCGAGCGTCAGCCGGATCTGGGTATCGCCGAAGCCCCAGGGCAGGGACGCCAACTGCTCGCCGCGGGCGATGAAACTGTCAACGTAGCCGACCATCCGTGCGTAATGGTTGTCGACGACCATGCGGACGTACTGCTCGGCGACCTCGATGCCCTCGGCGTCCAGTGGGTCGTCCGGCGAGCGGAGCGTGAACGCCGTCGTCCGGTAACGCGACCGCCACCAGCGATCCCGCCCGTTGCCCCGGCCGGTGTCGTCGTCGATGAACCCGTGGTCGGCCAGGATGCGCAGGTGATAGCTCGTGACTCCGCTCGACTGGCCGATCCGGCGGCCGAGTTGGCTCGCGGTGGCCGGACCCTCCTCTTGCAGGAGCGTCAACAACCGCAGGCGGATCGGGTGCACCAGGCCACGCAGGCGCCGGGGCGTCAACATCGCGTCGCGGGTCGGGTCGAACCACTGGGGCCAGCCTTCCGGCAGCGAGGCGCCGTCGATCGGCAGGTCGCGTCCGGCGGCCGGGTCTGGCGGGATGGTCATGCCGGCAATCTAAATCGCAAAGACAAATTTGCAAAGGCTTTTCTGCAAAATTCTGTTTGCGATCGAGGCCCCATCGTGGCGGACCAGGTGCTACAGCGCACATCTTGTCCTTGACGGCCGTCGTCAAGTACTTGACACTGTTTGTCAAGACGAGTGAAAGGCTGCTGCGATGGGTCTGCCCAGTCGAGCCGAGTTGGCCGACCAGCTGGTCCGGCTGATCGACGTACGGCTCGTCGATCCGCTGGAGATGTTGCTCGACGGCCACGAGGCGATGCGATCGACGCGAACGGCGATCGGTGGCCGGGCCGGCATCTGGGCGTACCGGTTGCTGCACGGCACCGACGCCGAGGCGGCCGGGCTGATCGCGCGCTTCGTGGCCGCGCTCTATCCGGGCGACCGAGGATTCGATCCGCCGTCGGGATGGTGGGGCACTCCGCTCGGCCGCGTGGTCGTCTGGCGCGTCGGCCACCCGGGCGCCGACGCCGTGTCGTACGCGACCGCCGGCGCCATGCTCGGCATCACCCGCCAGGGCGTGCACGACCTCGTGCAGCGAGGCAAGCTGTCGCGCCATCCGGACGGTGGAGTTGCGCCGGACTCGGTGCGGGCACGATTTATCGCAACGTCCGCCGTCGATCAGAGCCTCGGCGGGTCGGCGACGGACCAGGCACCCTTGGAGGGTCGCGCCCATGCATGACGTACTCGTGACATCTGGCGACGTGCCGCTCGCCGCTCGCGACTTCGGCGGCGACGGACCCGGGATGCTGTTGCTGCACGGCGCCGGCGGCAACCTTGCGCACATGACCCGGCTTGCTCGCGCGCTGTCCCCGATGTACCGGGTGATCGCCGTTGACTTCCGCGGACATGGACACTCCGGCGATGGCCGCTGGAATTGGACCGATGTGCTCGCGGACCTCGACGCGGTCGTCGCCGACCTTCGCCTCGGTGCGCCTGCGGTCGTCGGCATGTCGCTCGGCGGCATGGTTGCGACGCTGTGGGCGGACACTCATCCGGGCGGACCAGGCGCGGTCAGCCTCGACGGCAACCCGACACCGAGCCGCCCTGACCAGCTGACCGGGCTTGACGCGGCGACCGCGGCGCGGGAACTCGGCCGGCTTCAGTCCATGTTCGACGAGATGGCGGCGATGCTCGCCGCGCCGATCGACGAGGACCAGATCACCGCGGCCCGGGCCGGCCAGCGGGCGATGGCCGATCAGTACGGCGACGACGAGGAGGCGTGGGTCGAAGGGTTCGACCGCAGTCTCGTCGAGCAGGGCGGCGAGACGTTCCTGCGCCCGGATCCCGCGACCACGGCGGAAGTCCGCCGGGCAATGGCCGAGCTGGACCTCGGGTCGGCCTATCGCGCGCTGCGCTGCCCGATGCTCGTGGTCCTCGCCACCGAGGACATGCCCGAGCAGGAGCCGTTCCACGAGTTGTACGTGGCGCACCGGCGGTTCGTCGCCGCGCAACTCGCCGCGGTCGACAACGACTTCCTGCGCGTGTTCCCGCTGGCCCGGGCGAGCCACGCGATGGTGGCCGAGCGTCACCGCGAACTCGCCGAGCTGATCGTCGAGTTCCTCACATCCGCTCATTGAGCGGCGAGTCATTGAGCCGCGAGCGAACGACCCGTGACCCGGGGGGTACATGATCATGCGTTTCGGGGAAAGATCGTGGCATGACCAGACTTCAGGGACGCGTCGCTCTGGTGACCGGTGCCGGCCGCGGCATCGGTGCCGCCACCGCACTTCGCCTCGCCGCTGACGGCGCCGCCGTCGCCGTTGTCGACCGCGCCGAGGACGACACCGTCGACACCGTCAACGCGATCCGTGCGGCCGGCGGCACCGCCGTCGGACTCGACTGCGACGTCTCGGTGGCCGAGCAGGTGGACGCGGCCGTCAACGCCGCCGTCGACCATCTCGGTGGACTCGACATCCTGGTGAACAACGCCGGCATCACTCGCGACAACCTGCTGTTCAAGATGACCGAGGACGACTGGGACGCGGTGCTGGGCGTACATCTGCGGGGCGCGTTCCTGTGCTCGAAGGCGGCTCAGGCCCACATGACGGCGAAGCGGTGGGGGAAGATCGTCAACCTGAGTTCCACGTCCGCGCTCGGCAATCGCGGCCAGGCCAACTACTCCGCCGCCAAGGCGGGCATCCAGGGTTTCACACGCACGCTCGCGATCGAGCTCGGGCCGTTCAACATCAACGTCAACGCGATCGCTCCGGGCTTCGTAGCGTCCGCGATGACCGACGCCACGGCCGAGCGGATGGGGATCACGGTCGACCAGTTCCGCGACACGGTGGCGGCCGCGACGCCGCTGCGGCGCATCGGCGTACCCGACGACATCGCCAATGTCGTCGCGTTCCTGGTCAGCGACGATGCCTCGTACATCACCGGCCAGACGGTCTACGTCGACGGTGGACCACGCGGATGACCGAGATCCACGAGCTGTCCGCCCTGGCCCAGGCGGCCGCCGTCGCGTCGGGCGAGGTGAGCCCGGCCGACCTCGTCGAGCATTACCTGGCGCGGATCGAGGCGTACGGAGGCGGTCTCGGAGCGTTCGTCACGGTGACCGCGGCCGACGCTCGAGCCGAGGCCGCCGCCGCGTTGCCGCGGCCCGAGCACGCCGGCCCGCTTTACGGAGTGCCGACCGCGATCAAGGACAACACCCCAACGGTCGGCGTACGGACGACGTTCGGCTCGAAGGCGTACGCCGACTACGTGCCGGATGTCGACGCCCACTGTGCGGCACTGCTGCGACGGGCCGGGACGATCAGCCTAGGAAAGACGAACACGCCGGAGTTCGGGCTGTCGGCGTACACCGACAACGACGTGATCGGCCCGGCCGTGACACCGTGGGATCGCAGCCGGAATGCCGGCGGATCGAGCGGCGGCGCCGCCGCCGCGGTCGCCGCCGGCCTCGTGGCCGTCGCGCATGGCAACGACGGCGGCGGGTCGGTGCGTATTCCGGCGAGCGCGTGC
>DATCXD010000030.1:0-4299 GCA_036566005.1 Micromonosporaceae bacterium
CACTACCCGAGGCGCCAGCCCCGGCGCGCACCGCCACGGCTCCGCCGACCGCGACGATCGCTTCCCGGCTGTGGCCACGCCTGTCACCGCTGCGGGCCACGCCGGCGCGAATCGGCGCGCTCGACCGCGCGATGGTGCTGCTGGCCGAACACGAACTCGCGACCTCAACGCTCGCCGTCCGGATCGCGACGTCGGTGCGGGCGCCGCTGACGAGCGTGTTGATGTGCGGCATCGCGACGCTGAGCGGTTCGGCGCACGCGGGTGCGGCGACGCTCGTGCACGATCGCCTCCGGCGAGACGAGGCCACGAGCCGGAACGGTGGTACGGAACCACGGAATGTGAGCCCTCCACCCGGATTCGGCCATCCCGTTCACGTCGCGGGCGACCCACGCGCCGAGCCGTTGCTCGCCGCGGTCGACGCCATCGCGTCCGGTCGGGTACGGCAGACGATCTCGGTCACGCGCACAGCGGGCGAACGCGTCGCGCCCCCGAACAGTGACTTCGCCCTCGGAGCCCTCTGCTACGCCGGGAAGATGCGACCCGGCGCCGCCGAGGCGATCTTCGCCGTCGCGCGTTCGGTGGGCTGGATCGCCCACGCCGCCGAGGAATCGGCCGAACGACCGGTGCGGTATCGCGCCCGCGCGGTGCCCCGGACTGGGGCCGCGGCACCCACTCTCGCGGCACCCTCTCCTGTGGACGCGGCGCCGGACGTGGGCAACCCGGGCGCTCCGTCGCCTTCGGGCAACCCCTCCCGTCCGTCGCCTATGGGCAGCCCGGGCGCTCTGTCGCCTATGGGCAACCGGCCGCCCGGCGCCTAAGGGCAACCCCGGCGGTCCGGCGCGGAGTGCCGGCCGGCGGTGAGCGCGGTCACGTTCGGCCCTCGGCAGCGGTCACGCGGGCATCGCTCGAGCGCTCGGCCAGCTCCCCGGCGGGCCGATCGTCGCCGCCGACGAAGTCGCGCGAGCGGATCAGCACGAAGGACAGGATCGCCGCGGCGAGCGCAACGATCGCCGTCACGAGCAGGAGGTCGTTCAGCGCGCCCGCAAACGCGGTCTCGCCCGCTCGGACGACGTCCGGGCGCAACTGCGGTGGCGTTGCCGCGATCGCCGCCGGCACGCGCCCGTGGCTGATGTCGCTGGCCAGATGACCGGCGCTGCCGGCGAGCGGACCGACGCGTAGCTGATCGATGACGGATGTATGGATCCGGCTGGTGAGGATGCTGCCGAGCGCGGCCACGCCGGTTGCGATGCCGACCTGGCGCAGTGTCGAGTTGATGCCGGACGCCATACCCGCCCGCTGGGGCGTGACCACACCGACGGCAGTTGACGCGAGTGGTGGGTTGATGAGACCGGCGCCGGCGCCGGAAACGATCAGTCCGGGCAGCAGGTGCGTCCAGCTCTGGCCCGGCTCGACGCCGCGCATCAGCAGCAGGCCGGCACCGACGAGTACGAAGCCGGGCGCGATCAGCCAGCGGATGGGCACCGCCGACGACAACCGGCCAGCGATGGCGGCGACCACGAAAATCGCACCGCTCAGCGGCAGGAATCGCACGCCAGTCTGCAGGGCCGAATAGCCGAGGATGTTCTGCAGATAGAGCACGACGTAGGTGAGAATCGCGAAGATCGACGCCGAGACGCCCCACGCCGCGACGAGGCCACCGTTGAACGTCGGGATACGCAGCAGCCCGAGATCGAACATCGGCGAGCTCAGCCGCGACTCGACCAGCACGAACACGGCGAGCAGAACGGCGGAGGCGATCAGCGAACCGAGCACAGTCGTCGACGTCCACCCGTCGGCCTGGCTGCGGATGAGTCCGAAAACCAGCGAGGCCAGGGCGACGCTGAACAGCACGCAGCCCCACCAGTCGATCGAATGGACAACCGGCGAGCGCGACTCGTCGACCCGCAGCAACGTCAGGATGAGGGCGACAAGGCCGATCGGGATGTTCACGAAGAAGATCCAGCGCCATGACAGACCACTCGTGATCACACCGCCGAGCACCGGGCCGATCGCGACCGCCACGCCGGTCAACGCGCCGAACGCCCCGAAGGCGATCCCCCGCTCGGACGGCTTGAATGCCTGTGCGAGCAAGGCCAGGGAGATGGCGAACATGATCGCGCCGCCGATGCCCTGCAACGCGCGCGCGAGCGAAAGGAAGGCGATGCCGCTCGCACCGCCGCACAACGCCGATCCGAGCGTGAAGACCACGATCCCGATGGCGAACATCCGCCGGCGCCCGAGGCGGTCTGCCGTCGATCCCGCGGTCAGCAGGAAGGCCGCGAGCGTCAGCGCGTACGCGTCGATGACCCACTGCAGGTCGGAGAGCGATCCGGAGAATGCGCGCTGGATGTCCGGCAGCGCCACATTCACGATCGTGATGTCGAGCAGCAGCATGAAAACACCAGTGCAGACGGCGATCAGCGTCCACCACTTGCGGGCCATGGTGTTTCCCCCCTTTTCTGAGTTCGCGCTCAGTATATGCACAATGACGTTCGCCGGCACAAGGCTTCGCTACCGTGGAGGCACATGACTACCTCGATTCCCAAGCGTCGCGGCCGTCCGCCGTCCGGCGGCCGCGAGGCGATCGTGGCCGCCACGCTCCAACTCTTGCGCGAGCAGGGTGTGGCCCGCTTCACGACGCGCGAAGTGGCGGCCCGGGCCCAGGTCTCCGAGGCGAGCATCTTCTACCACTATGGCGACCGGGCCGGCCTTCTCCAGGCCGTTTTCGCCGAAGGGCTCCGGCCACTCGAGGCGCTCAACAACCGTGGTTTCGACACCGTCGAGCCGGGCGACGTCCTGGATACGGTCGCACGCGCGATCGAGCACTTTCTTGATCAAACGCTGCCGGTCATCATGGCCGCGCAGGCCGATGTCGAGTTGCGGGACGCCCTGGCCGCGTACATGACCGAGCACGACCTCGGGCCGCACCGGGGCGTCCGTGCCGTGGCCGATTTTCTCGCCACCGAGCAGCGGGCCGGACGGGTCGGCGAGGATGTCGATGTCGAGGCGGCCGCCTTGATGCTCGTGTCGACCTGCTTCCTACGGTCGAGCCAACGGTTGATCACTCCGCATGGCGACGTTCTCCCGTCGCTCGACCGCGCCGTGGCCGAGTTCACGGCGATGATCCGCCGCCCGTAGGCCGAGCGACAGCTAGTCGCGGCTGGCAAACGCGGCGTCGAACGACGCTGACGGCCGATCAAATGCGAGGGTACGGACAGTTCTAGCCGGCCGTCGTGTCGACCAGCGCCGGCGCGACCGCCGTCCACGACGAGTTCGCGCTGGCCGATCGAGACACCGCGTCCAGCACCTGCTGCACCTGCAGCGCATCGGCGAACGACGGTGTCGGATCGGCACCCGACGCGACCGCGTCGATGAAGTCGCGCATCTCGTGCGTGAACGAATGTTCGTAGCCGATGATGTGCCCGGCCGGCCACCACGCCGACATGTACGGATGGGTCGGATCGGTCACGAGGATGCGGGTGAAGCCCTGTTCCGCCACCGGTGCGCTGCCGTCGAAGAACTCGAGTTCGTTGAGCCGTTCGAGGTCGAACGCGAGCGATCCGAGCGAGCCGTTGATCTCGACCCGCATCGCGTTGCGGCGGCCGGTCGCGAAGCGCGTTGCCTCGTAGGTCGCGATGGCTCCGCCGGACAGCCGCGCGAGAAACAGCGCCGCGTCGTCGACGGTGACCGCGCCGCGAGCGACAGCGTCGCCATTCGACGACGCAGACGACGGGGACGACGGACCGGCCGCCCCGGCCGACAGACCGGTCGAGCCGCCGGCGACCGGTCGCGAGCGGATGAACGTCTCGGTCATCGCACTGACGCCGGTGATCACCTGCCCGGTGACGAACTGCGTCAGGTCGACGATGTGCGCTCCGATGTCGCCGAGCGCACCCGAGCCGGCCTTGTCCTTGCGCAGCCGCCACACCAACGGGAAGTCCGGATCGACGATCCAATCCTGCAGGTACGCCGCCCGGACGTGCCGGATCTCGCCCAGCCTCCCGGCGGTCACCATGTCGCGCATCAGCGAGACCGCCGGGACGCGGCGATAGTTGAAGCCGCACATGGCCCGTACCCCCGCAGGGTGTGCCGTGGCCGCGGCCCGCACCATCGCCTCGGCCTCGGCCACGGTGTTGGCCAGTGGTTTTTCGCACAGCACGTGCTTGCCCGCGACGAGCGCGGCGATCGCGATCTCCGCGTGCGTGTCGCCGGGCGTACAGATGTCGATCACGTCGATGTCGTCGCGGGCAATCAGCTCACGCCAGTCGGTCGTGGCCGCGGCCCAGCCGAGCCGGGTGG
>DATCXD010000032.1:0-9718 GCA_036566005.1 Micromonosporaceae bacterium
CGCCGACGTACGGACGCTGGCCCGCCACCGACCCGCGGCCGAGCGGGGTGGCGAGCGGATCCGCCGACCAGACCGGAGGCTGGATATCGTGCGGCGACGAGGCCGCGCCAACGCCATCCTCGCCTGCGTCGGCGAGCCCGGCATCGCCGAAGTCGTGGCCGCCCGACGCCGGCGGAGACGCCCAGACCTGCTTAAATCGCCGTGCTACCAACGGGTCTGGAGGCTGATCGTTTCTGCGCACCCGGGCACGCTAAGCGCGAGATCGGACAACCAACAGAGGCACGTCCGTCACCTGTGGATGGCGAGGGCGCGTGTGGACAGCCCGTCCAGGGCTCACGTTCGCGCATTTGTACGGAACTTGGCCCCGCTCCGGCCGGTCCGGGACGTAACTTCCGTACAACTGCAGGGCGGAGCGGGCCGAACGACCGTAACCAACAGACCGTGGACAGAGCGTCAGCGGCGGTGCAACACGATCGACACGAGGCCCGGGCCGACGTGGGCGGCGACAACCGCCCCGATCTCGCTGGTGTAGGTCAGCCGGACCTTGTCGCCTAACCGTTCGGCGACCGCCGCTTCGATCTGCGCCGCCCGCTCCGGGGCCAGCAGATGGTGCACGGCGATATCCACGTCGGCGTCGCCGGCCGCCTCGACGGCCAGATCGACCATGCGGGCGATGGCTCGGCTGGCCGTGCGCACCTTGTCCCGAACCACGATGGCGCCGTCACTGACGTGCAGGATCGGCTTGACCGACAACGCGGTGCCCAGCAGTGCGGACGCCGCGCCGATGCGACCACCCCGACGGAGATACTCCAGGCTGTCGACGTAGAACAGCACGCTCGTGTTGCCGATGGCGACGCGGGCCGCCGCACAGACGGCGTCTATGCTTCCACCACGGGCGGCCGCCTCGGCCGCGGCTAGCGCGGCGAAACCGAACCCCATTCCGGCCGACAAACCGTCGATCACCTCGACCGGGCCGCCGCAGCTCGCCGCCGCGAGCATCGCCGCCTCGTACGTCCCGGAGAGCTTGGACGACAGATGTATCGAGACGATGCCACCGGCCCCGGCGTCCTGGAGAGCACGGTAGACCGTCTCGAACTCGGCCGGCGCGGGCCGCGACGTCGTGACGGTGCCACGCCGAGCCACGAGCGCCTGAGCGACGTCGGTTGGCGTGATGTCGATGCCTTCGAGGCCCTCTCGGCCGCCGATGACGACGGTGAGCGGCACGACGGTCAGCTTGTGCGCGGCAGCGAGGTCGGGCGGGAGGTAGGCCGTCGAGTCGGTGACTACCGCGATACGGGCCATGCCGGCACCGTATCCGATCGCCGCTCCCGGCGCTCAATCAACGCGACACCGCCGCACTCAATCAACGCGACACCGCCGCACGCAAAGCAACGCGACACCACTGCACGCAAGCAACGCGACACCGCCACACTAATCAACGCGAGCACTCAATCAAAAAGGCGTCCGCCCGCTGCCGCCGTCGAGACGTCATCGGTCCGTTCGCGACGTCCTGGCGCCACGTCCGTCGGCGCGACGGCCCGATCGGATGCGACGGCCCGATCGGATGCAGCGGCCCGATCGGATGTGGCCGCCCGATCGGATGCGGCGGAGCGTCCCGATACGACACCGACGTTGTACGAATGCAGAACCCAGCCGCCGCGGTTGACATGCCGTTGGATCTCGGCCCAGTGACAGTTCATCAGGGCCATGACCCGACTCGACACATCCGCCGGCCAGCCCAGCATGGAACCCATCGCCTGCTTCGCCGTCCCGCCGTGGGTCACGACCACGACCGTGCCGCCGAGGTGGGCCGCGTCGGTCATCGCGTCGAGCGCCCGTTCTCGCAACGTGTCGATGTACTCGATGCCAGCCGCGGCCGTCGGCTCGCCGCGCCGCCACCGGGCCCACTCGTCCGGATAGGCGTTGAGGACCTCGGCGTTCGTCATACCCTGCCAGTCGCCGAAATATCGTTCGCGGAGCCGGCGGTCGAGCCGGACGGTGAGCCCGGTCACCGCGGCCAGCGCACCCGCCGTGTCGGCGGCGCGCCGCAGATCACTTGACACGATCACATCAGGATGACCGGCAGCTATGTGCTTAGCCGCCGCGGCCGCCTGCGCTCGGCCGATATCGTCGAGACCCACGTCGACGTGCCCCTGGATCCGGTCGGTCGCATTCCATTCGGTCTGGCCATGCCGCCAGATGATCAGCCGGCTCACGCCGTCTCGGCGGACGAGCCCGGCACGGAGTTGGCCAGATCGCGATCGACGAACGGGATGCGTTCGCAGTCCTTCCAGAGCCGATCGAGCGCGTAGAACTCGCGTTCCTCGGCGTGCTGCACGTGCACCACGATGTCGACGTAGTCCAGCAGCACCCAACGGCCCGCCCGCTCGCCTTCGCGGCGCACGGGTTTAGCCTTCTCCGGCAGCGCGAGGAGCGCTTCTTCGATGGCGTCCACGACCGAGCCCACCTGGCGCTCGTTGGGCGCCGAGGCGACTACGAAGATATCGGTGATCACCAACTGGTCAGCCACGTCGAGGAGGACTATGTCGTCGGCCTTTTTGTCCGCCGCCGCCTGCGCCGCGGCAAGGGCCAACTCGATAGCGCGCTCAGATGCTGGCACCTGGTTCCTTTCCACGTTCGGCCGGCTTTGTGGGCGGCTTGCCGCCGCCGCCGCGTCACTCAAGCGTCTCACAACCGCGCCCCCGCCGGTCTAGGCGCGTGGTTGATCATTTGCCCGCTTTGACTATGTGCCTGGTACGTCCTGTTTTCGGTACAGACGCCGCTTTGCTATGTACTGCACGACGCCGTCCGGCACGAGATACCAGACCGGATGTCCGGCCGCGACCCGCTCCCGGCACGCCGTCGATGAGATGGCCATCGCGGGCACCTCGATGAGGCTCACCGAGTCGGCCGGCAGGTGATCATCCGACAGCTCGAACCCGGGTCGCGTGACACCGACCAGATGCGCGAGCTTGAAGATCTCGTCGGCGTCCTTCCACGACAAGATCTTGCCGAGCGCGTCGGCCCCGGTGATGAAGAACAGTTGCGTCGCGGACCCGTACACCTCGCGCAGGTCCCGTACGGTGTCGACGGTGTACGTCGGACCCTCGCGGTCGATGTCGACCCGGCTCACCGCGAAGCGTGGATTCGACGCGGTCGCAATGACCGTCATCAGGTAACGATCCTCGCCGGAGCTGACAATGTCGTCCTTTTGCCACGGACGACCGGTCGGCACGAACACGACCTCGTCCAGGCTGAACCGGTCCGCGACCTCGCTCGCCGCTACGAGGTGGCCGTGGTGGATCGGATCGAACGTGCCGCCCATGATGCCCACTCGGCGCTCCCGCGTCAGCATCGAGGCGGCGATGTCGTCGTCCAGCTCCATGACCAGATCGTATCCGCGCCCGCGTTCGGGCTGCTCAACTGCCGCAACTTCGGTGCAGTCGCCCGTCCGGCGTGCGGTTTCGCGGGCGACTTCCATGAAGTCGCCTGTCCGGGGTGCGGTTTAGCGGGCGACTTCCATGAAGTCGCCTCACCGGGGTGCGGTTTAGCGGGCGACTTCCATGAAGTTTCGCGGATCTTGGGCGACCGCGGCGGAGCGGCCTGGGCGCAGCTCGGAGCTAGAGGCCCGGCACGGGCGCGTCGCCGGACGACCATCGCGATACCCGGACGGCCTTGCCGACCTCGGTACGCGGCAGCGATCCGGTTGGCAGGACGTGCACGTCGCACGAAACGCTGAGTCGTTTCGCCAACGCGCCGACCAGCCGCGCCGACACGACGGATGAGTCCAGATCGGACTCGCAGCAGACGATCATCCGGGGCAGGGCCGCCCGCTCGTCGATCACTAGCAGATACTGCGGTCCGACGCCGGGGTCGGCCAGCACAACGGCCTCGACCTCGCTCGGATAGACGTTCACACCCCGAACGATCAGCATGTCATCGGCGCGCCCGACGACCTTGCTCATCTTCACCGACGTTCGCCACGCGGTTTCCGCGTCGTCGACCGGCGTCGGTGCACGGTCGACCGGTGTCGGTGCACGGTCGAGTCGAGCGAGGTCACCGCTGCGGTAGCGGAGCAGCGGCAACGCCTGCTTGGTGAGCGTGGTGAACGTGAGTTCGCCGAGTTCGCCGTCGGGTACGGGTTGACCGGTCGCCGGATCGAGCGCCTCGACCAGGAACAGATCGTCCTGTACGTGCAGCCAGCCGCCCGAGTGCAGCGTCTCGCACGCGACGCCGGGCCCGATGATCTCGGACAGCCCGTAGATGTCGAGCGCCCGGATGCCGAGCAGTTCCTCGATCTGAGCCCGCATCGCGTCCGTCCACGGTTCGGCGCCGTGGATGCCGACCTTCAGCGACAGCGACGCCGGGTCCATGCCCTCGGCCCGCGCCACCTCGCCCAGGTAGACCGCATAGGACGGCGTACACGTCAGCACGTCAGGTTTGAGATCTTGTATCAGACGGAGCTGGCGTGCGGTCTGCCCGCCGGACATCGGCACGACGGTCGCGCCGAGCGCCCGAGCGCCGTGATGGATGCCGAGGCCGCCGGTGAACAGGCCGTACCCGTACGCGTTGTGTATCAACGACTTCCGCGTAGCGCCGGCGCCAACGAGGCTCCGCGCCACGACTTGCGCCCAGAGGTCGAGATCGGCGTCGGTGTACGCGACGAGAGTCGGCCGGCCACTGGTGCCCGATGAGCCGTGGACACACGCACAGTCCTCGATCGGTACGGCGAGCATCCCGAACGGGTACGCGTCCCACAGGTCCCGCTTGCCGACGGTCGGCAGGTGCGGGAGGTCCGCGAGCGTCACGTCGGTGCCTGAGTCGATGCCCGCCGCCCGGAGCCGCTCACCCTGTAGGCCGCCGTCCACGGCGAGAAGCAGGTCCACCAGACCACGCAACCGCTGTGTCTGAAGCGCGGCCCGCTCGTCGACCGAGATCGACTCGACCGGGTCGAAGATCATGGCTGCTTCCTCTCGTCATTGCCGCTGGTCCTCGCGAATCCTCGCGCATCCTCATCGCGCATCCTCATCGCGGATCCTCGCGCCGCGGATCCTCGCGGATCCTCATCGCGGGACCTTCGCGGGCGCGCCGCAACTGGGCCGCGAGATCGCGGGCCGCTACGGATCGCCCGAGTTCGTCGGTCTCGTCGATCAATGCTCGCCGGAGCCCCGGCACCAGGGATTCATCGTCGCGCATGCGCGTCATCGCCGCGAGCGTGCCGGCGTCGATCGAGTAGGACGGAAACGCGAGAGTGGCAATGCGCTCGGCGACCTGCGCCGGCCGTCGGGCGGCCATCGCCGGCACATCCGCGATGTAGCGATCCACGTAGGACGCCGTCAGGTCGCCCGGACCGGGTCGCCAGAACCCGCGTGCGGTCGCGAACAGCAGCCGATTCGATCGCGTGTCATCGTCCATCAGCGCCCCCCACGCACTCGCCTTCTCCCCCGCGTCCGGACGTGCGGCGTGCGCGGTCGCCGCATGCTCGGCGGCGATAGCCGTACGGTCACGATCGAACTCGGCGTCGATCTCGGCCCCGCTGGCCGCGCCCAGCGTCGCGAGTTGGCCGACGATGAGCCACCGCAACTCGGCGTCGATCGCGAGGCCGGCCGGTCGGGTGACGCCGGTCGGGTCGAGCCAGTCCCACAGCCAGTCGACGTCGTCCGGCGTGGCCAACGTGATCATCGCACGCGCTGCGGCCAGGCGGCGGCCTGGATCACCATCGGCCCGATCCAACGAGGCCCGGCTCGCTTCGGCCAGCGTGCGGCGCGCGGCGGCGGCGGTCTCCGGCGGCAGGTAACGCGCGACGGCATAGTCGCGCGCATAGCCGACGACCTCGGTAAAGATCGCCACATCCGGCTCGACCGGTAAGGCGGCCCGACACAAATCGACGAACCAGTCGGCCGCGGACTTGGCGTCGCGCGTGAGATCCCAGGCGCTGCCCCACAGCAGCGCACGGGTCAGAGAATTGCGCACCGTGGGCAGCACGGCCGCGAGGCGGCCAAGGTCCGCCTTGGCCAATCGGATTTTCGCGTACGTCAGATCCTCGTCGTTCGGCACCAGAAGATCCGCGATCGGCCGCCCGCGCAGGGCGTCGACCTCGGCCGAACCGTTGTCGCGGTTCGGATCGATGTCGATGTCGACGACCTCGCGTCGGGTCGTCGTGCCACCTGAGGCCACGTAGGCACCGATCCGGATCCGGTGCGGCCGCATGGCATGCGGCGACTCCTGCGTCAGCCAGACGTCGGCGTAGGTGCCCGTCTCGTCGTGGGCCGTGGTGAGGCGCAGCGTGCTGACGCCGACCGTACGCAGCCAAACGTGCGCCCATTCGGTGAGGTCGCGTCCACTCTCGTCGCCGAGCAAGCGGAGCAGATCGGCGAGGGAGGCGTTGCCGTACGCGTGCGCGTCGAAATGAGCCCGAAGGCCAGCGAAGAATGCGTCGTCGCCCAACAGTGCGACGAGTTGCTTCAGCACCGCCGCACCCTTGGCGTAGGAGATTCCGTCGAAGTTCAGCAACGCCTCGTCGGTGTCGACGACATCGGCCGAGACGGGATGCGTGGACGGGCGCTGGTCGGCCGCGTACCCCCAGGTCTTGGTCCCGAGCGCGAACGATGTCCAGGCGTTGGTGAATTCGGTGACCTCGGCCGTCACCCGGTGTCCGAGGTATTCGGCGAACGACTCGTTCAGCCACAGGTCGTCCCACCAGGACATCGTTACGAGGTCGCCGAACCACATGTGCGCCATCTCGTGCGCGATCACCAGCGCTCGCTCTTCGCGTTCCGCGTCGGTGACGGCGGACGTGAAAACGTAATCGTCGCGAAACGTGACACAGCCCGGGTTCTCCATCGCGCCCATCGTGAACTCGGGCACGAAGGCCTGCTGGTAGGGGCCGAACGGATACCGTACCCGGAACAGCTCGTGATAGCGGTCGAAGCAGGCGCGAGTGATCGCGAACAGTTCGCCGGCCTGCGCGTCGAGCGCGGCGGCGAGTGACGTACGCGCGTAGATCGCCAGCGGAATGCCGTCGTGTTCGTCGCATACGGCGTGGTACGGCCCGGCGATCAACGTGACGAAATACGTGGCGAGCGGTGGTGTCGTTGCGAGGTCCCAGCGCCCCGGCTCGACCGCCGTCGCGGTGCCGTTGCCAGCGACGATCCACAGCGGATCGGCGGTGACGTGCACGGTGAACGGCGCCTTGAGATCGGGCTGGTCGAAACACGCGAAAACGGTCGGCGCCTGGTCAAGAAAGTTTGCCGCGTAGAGATACGTGCGGCCGTCGGCGGGATCGGTGAAGCGATGCAGGCCCTGTCCGGTGTTCGTGTAGGACATCTCGGCCTCGACCACGAGCACATTGCGGCTGGCGAGATCGGGCAGTGGCAGCCGGCCATCGCGCCAGGTCGTCACGTCGAGCGGGATGCCGTTGAGTGTGGCCGATCGCAGCGTGTGCGGCCGTACGTCGACGAACGTCGACAAACGGGGACTGGTCGCGCCGAAGCTGACCGTCGTGATCGATAAGAATCGCTCGTCGCCGGCCGTCAGATCGAGATCGACGTCGTATGCATCGACGTGGATCGACGCAACTCGCTCGTGCGCCGCGGCGCGGGTGAGGCTCGGCACAGGCCTCACCCTAACGCCAACGTGCGCTAGACTCGCACCTATGCGAAACAGCTCGCGGGACACTCGCGCACTGGTCCAGGGTTGGTGGCGCGCCTGACGGCGGCCATCGTTTCGCGTACTCATTTGCCACGCGGCCGCCCGATCGGGCGGCCGTTTCGCGTGAGCGGACTCCTCTGATTCGGGTGGGCGCCAGCCCAGATCCGAGGAGTCCTCCATGACCACGCTCACCACGACCGTCGCCGCCACGGCTGCCGATGCGACATTCGCCGCCGCTCGGCCGACCCGGCGCATCACCGGCTTCAAGCCGACCGGGTCGATGCACCTCGGCAACTATCTCGGCGCGATCCGTCCGATGATCGTCGAACAGGCGCGCGGCGATAATCTGATCTTCATCGCCGACCTGCACGCGCTGACCATCGAACATCGGCCGGCCGACGTACACGCCGCGACGCTCGAGAACGCGAGCCTGCTGCTCGCCGCCGGCGTCGATCCGGATCGCGCAACGCTCTACGTCCAGTCGCACGTGCGCGAGACGACCGAACTGCACTATCTGCTGGAGTGCGCTACTGCGTACGGCGAGGCGCAGCGGATGGTCCAGTTCAAGGAGAAGGGCGCGGGCCAGCCACACGTACGTCTGTCGCTGCTCACGTACCCGGTGCTGATGGCGGCCGACATCCTGCAGCACGACACGCATGACGTCCCGGTGGGCTCCGACCAGTCGCAGCACGTCGAGCTGACCCGCGACGTCGCGATGCGGTTCAACGCCCGGTACGGCGACACGTTCGTGGTGCCGAGAGCGGTCAATCCGGCGTACGCGGCGCGGATCATGGATCTCGCCGATCCGCTGACGAAGATGGGCAAGTCGTCGGCGGTGCAGGCCGGTGTCATCCGCCTGCTCGATCCGCCGGACACGATCGCCCGGAAGGTACGGCGAGCGGTCACCGACGCCGACGGCGAGGTCAGGTTCGATCCGACCGGCAAGCCTGGGGTCGCGAATCTGCTCGCCATCCTGGCCGCGTGTACCGGTGCGCCCGATCCGGCCGAGTTGCACTTCGACACGTACGCCGAGCTGAAAGCGGCCGTCACGGACGCGGTGATCACGACGCTCGCGCCGCTGCAGGTGCGCTACGCCGAACTCGCCGGTGATCCGCGCCGGCTCCGTGCGGTGCTCGCGGACGGTGCGGCCCGGGCCCGCGTACGCCCACGGGCCACAGTCGCCCGAGCCGCTCGGGCGATCGGGCTGCTGGGACCATGATGAGGTTGCCGGGTACGGGATCCGGGTGCACGCGTTTCACCCTGGTTTCACCGTGGGCCGGTCGACATCGCGCTACGATGCCACAAAGGACCAATACTCCACGTGGAGTAACCCATGAGGGCTAGACCGCACCGCACTCTGACGCCGCTCGCGCTGGCCATCCTTCGACTGCTGCACGAGCGCCCGATGCATCCGTACGAGATGCATCAGCTCGTCCGCGACCGGGGCACGGACTTCGTCATCAAAGTGCGGGCCGGCTCGCTCTATCACGCGGTCGAGCGGTTGGCAGCGCTCGCTCTCATCGCCCCGGTGGAGACCGGACGCGAGGGGCGACGACCGGAGCGGACGGTCTATGCGATCACCGACGCGGGACGCGACGAGTTCATGGACAACCTGCGTGACCTCGTACGTTCCCCGGCCGAGGAGTTCCCCGTGTTCGCCGCCGCGCTGGAGATGCTCGCGACGATCGAGCCCGCGGCGGCGCGGCGCCTGCTCATGCAGCGGACGTTCACTTTGGAGGCCCAGGTCGCGGGCGCCGAGCAGGTGGCCGGCGCGCTCGCGAAATCCGGTCTCGATCGCATCCACATCGTGGAGACCGAATACGCCGAGCACATGCTGCGGGCCGAGCTGACGTGGGTTCGCGGCCTGATCGACGACATTGATGCCGGCACGATCGCCTGGTCGCCGACGCGGCACCACACCGAGTCGCCGAGCGTGCGCCGAAGCTCGATTACCCAGATGCTCGAAGCACCCGACGATCCACGGACGACAGCCAAGGAGCACGTTTCATGAGCTCATCCGCGCCGGATGCGCAGCCGCCGGCCCAGGAGCCGAACTCCCCCGCATCGA
>DATCXD010000038.1:0-5150 GCA_036566005.1 Micromonosporaceae bacterium
GTGGCACGGGCCGCCGCTGCGCTGCCGAGCGTCGTCGACACGTCGGGCCTGGTCCGGGTCGAGCGGGCCGAGATCAAGCTCACCGCGGGCACGCCGGCCGCGGTCGTCGCGGCGGCGGTTGTCGTGGAGCTCACGCATCTCGCGACCCTCTACCACGACGACGTGATGGACGAGGCCGACGTGCGGCGCGGCGCTCCATCGGTCAACGCTCGATGGACCAACTCCATCGCGATCCTGGTCGGCGACTATCTGTTCGCGCGGGCGGCCAGCGTCGCGGCCACGCTCGGCCCGGAGGCGGTACGGATCCAGGCGGCCACGTTCTCTAGGCTCGTGCGCGGTCAGGTCGCCGAGACTGTCGGTGCCCAGCCCGGTGACGACGCCGTCGCGTACTACCTGCGCGTCCTGGCCGACAAGACCGGGTCGCTGATCGCGACGTCGGCGCGGTTCGGCGCGATGTTCAGCGGCGCGTCGGCGGCCGAGTCGGAGGCGCTGGCGGCGTATGCCGAGACGATCGGCATCGCCTATCAGCTCGCCGACGATGTGCTGGACATCGCCTCGGAGAGTTCCCAGTCGGGCAAGACGCCGGGCACCGATCTCCGCGAAGGCGTACCGACCCTGCCGGTCCTCTACGCCCTCGCCGCCGACGACGCCAACCCGGATTCCGAACGGCTCCGGAAGATCCTGTCGCGCGGCGCCATCACCGATGACGCCGAGCACGCGGAAGCACTCGCCCTGCTACGCCGTTCGGCCGCGCTCACCCGGGCCCGGGAAACCGTCCGGTCGTACGCCGAACGGGCGCGCCACCAATTGGCCGGACTGCCGGCCGGCTCGGCCCGGCGGGGGCTGGAGTCGGTGTGCGATCTGATGGCGGACCGCACGGGTTGACAGGGTTCGACATCGGCCTTCCGGACGATGGTTCATCAGCCGAATAGAGGCGCGGCTCGCCGAACGGGCATTGGCAAACGTACCAAAATTTCATATGGTGAATCCCCAGCGTGGCGGTGTGGCTGCGCACCGTTGAAAAGTGCGGCGCAGAGGGAGTCACCGGTGCGAGATCCCCAGGCTGAGCCTGCGGACCTGATCCGTAGCGTTTCCCGCGCATTACGGGTCTTGGAGTCGGTCGGTGCCACGCCCCGGGGACTCACGGTCAAGCAGATCGCACGGCGCTGCGAGCTGACCGTTGCCACGACCTACCACCTCGTGCGCACGTTGGCGTACGAGGGCTACGTGGTTCGCCGCGACGACGGGACGTACGGCGTTGGGCTGGAGGTCAGCGACCGCTACCGCGAGCTCGTGGACGCGTTCCGGGCGCCGGAGACCGTGATCGCGCGCCTTCGCCGGGCGAGCCAGGACACCGGCTACAGCTACTACATCGGCCGGTTCATCAGTGGTCGCGTCGCGTTGACGAATGTCGTGGAGGGTCCCCGGTCGCCGTACCTGGAGGATCTGGTGCCCGGATTCGATGACGGCGCCCATGCCACGGCACTGGGCAAGGCGCTGCTCGCCACGATGCGGCCGGAAGAGCGGGTCCGGTACGTACGCGACGCCGGCATGCGGCCGTACACGCGTAACACGCTGGACTCGGTCGAAGCGCTCGAGGCCGATCTCGCGGCCGGCGAGCGCCGCGGGATGTACGTCGAACTCGGGCAGTACCGTCCGGGCGTCGGTTGCGCGAGCGTGATCGTGCTTCCGGACCGGGACCCGGAGCGCCGCATGGTGCTCGCCGTGGCCGCACCGCTGGCCGACCTGACCAAGTCGGCCGGCGTGTTTCGTGCCAAACTGATCGATTTGTCCAAGGATGTCGCCGCGCTAGCCTCGGCGTTCCCAACGCCCCGGCCGACGTAGGGTTTCCTCCTGAACCACGGCCCACCGGTCTGCGTACACACTGGTGGGCAGGCTTGGTGGTAAGGGGGATTCCCAGGTTGACCGGGGCCGACGAGGATGTGGTCCGCGCACTTTACGCGGAGCACGGCGACGCGCTGTTCGCGCACGCGTTGCGGCTTTCTGGCGGCGACCGGCAACGAGCGGAAGACCTGGTGCAGGAGACGTTGGTCAGAGCATGGCGCCACCCAGACGTCCTGGATCCGGAGCGGGGCTCCGTGCGTGCGTGGCTGTTCACGACCGCGCGGAACCTCTCGATCGACGCCTGGCGACGTCGATCGAGTCGAGTGCCCGAAGTGATCACCGATACTCTTCCGGAACCGCCGAGCACCGACGAAGCGGACCGCGTGGTCGAGGGCTGGCTCATCGCGGAGGCACTGGACCGCTTGACGCCGACGCACCGGCAGGTGCTGATCGAGACGTTCTATCGCGGACGTTCGGTCGCCGACGCCGCTGCCCGACTTGGCGTGCCGCCCGGCACGATCAAGTCACGAACGCACTACGCGCTGCGCGCTCTGCGCCTGGCGCTCACCGAGATGGGGGTGATCGGGTGAACACGGCGCGCCAGGGCGGCCCCGATCAGAACTTGGTGGTGGCGTCATGACCTGTCCCATGTTGGTGGAGTCTGGTGTCTACGTTCTCGGCGCGCTGTCGCCGGCACAACGCCAGGCCTATGAACGTCACTTGTCGACCTGCGCGGAATGCCGCGCCGAGGTTGGCGACCTGGCGATATTGCCGGGCCTGATGGGCCGCCTCGACGAGGCGTCCGTCGGTGCCGATGAGGAAATCCACGCGCCGGCGACCGTGTTACCCGCGGTCATCGGCCGGGTTCGCCGCCGCCGGCGCAACTATCGCTTCGCGGCGATCGCCGGCGCCGTCGCGGCCGCCTGTGTGGCGCTGGTCGTGGGGCTGACCATGCCAACGCACAACGCACGGCCCCTCGCTGAGCCGGTGGTCAATCCGTCGCCGTCGGCGTCGGCTCAGGCCGTCGTCATGCATCAGATGACCCCGCTCAGCAGACCGAGCATCGTGTCGGCATCCATCGGGCTGCAAAACATCGCGGGCGGCACGCGGGTGGTCGGCACATGCAAGTACGAAGGCTTGAACGGCACCTATGCCGAGCCGGCCAAATTCGTGCTCTACGTCGTCCCGAAGCACGGCACGCCGGAGCGAATCGGGTCGTGGTCGTCCGAGCCGGGTGACAGCGTGCCGATCGAAGGCATGACCTGGTGGTCATCGAGCGACATCGCGAGCGTGCAACTCGTCGGGCCGGACGGAAAGTTGCAGCTGGAGTACAAGCTGACCTAGTTCGGCGAGGCGGCGGCCTCGTCAAGCCTGAGCGCCGCCGCCGCGGCGTCGCTCGCCGACGGCTGTGAAGGGGTACGGCGGGCGCGACGCAGCGCATCCCACGTGAAGATCACGATCGCCAGCCACACGAGGGCGAAGCCAATCAGTTCGGCCGCCGGTAGTGGTTCGTGGAAGATCAGCAAGCCGACAATCAGCTGCAGGACCGGCGTGATGTATTGCAGGATGCCGAGCGCGGTCAGCGGGATGCGGTTGGCGGCGTCGGCGAACAGCAGCAACGGCACTGCGGTCATGATGCCGGACACCACGAGCAGCACGGTGTGCGCCGGTGAGACAGCGGTGAAGGTCGACCGGCCGGCCGCGATCAACCATCCGAGATAGCCGAGCGCCGGCGGTAGGAGCATCGTCGCTTCCATCTGCAGCCCCTCGGCCGGCGGTAGCGCGAGCCGCTTCTTCACCAGACCGTACGTGCCGAACGACGCGGCCAGGATCAGCGCGATCCAGGGGAGATGCCCGTAGTCGACCGTGATGACGACGACGGCGGCTGCACCGATGCCGATGGCGATCCACTGTGCCGCGCCGAGCCGCTCGCGGAGCACGAACACGCCGAGCACCACCGACAGCAACGGGTTGATGAAGTAGCCGAGCGACGTCTCGATCACGTGATCGGAATTCACGCCGTAGATGTAGACGCCCCAGTTGACCGCGATCAGTACGGCGGCCAGAGTGATCCCGGCCACCGTACGGGGCCGGCGGGCCAGGTCGCGAAGCGTCGCCCACCGGCGGATCACGGTGATGAGGACAGCCACCGATACGGCCGACCATACGATGCGGTGGGCCAGGATCTCCAACGCGCCCGCCGGCCGCAGATCGTGGAAGTAGATCGGGAAAAACCCCCACATCACGTACGCCGCGACGCCGGAGACATAACCACGCCGCGGGCTCATGCCAATACGGTAAGGCGCCGGTCGGGACGCGGTCGTTTCGCGGTCGCGTGATGCGCGTCATCTCATCGGGCGCTTCGGTCGCCCGTACCCGTGAATGGTTGGGATTTGGCGGCAAATCGCCGCGACCGGCCCGCTGCGGGCGAGCCGATCGCGGCGTATGTGGTGGGTTTGGTCGTGGCCTGGCATTTGCCCTATCGGTTACTTGTCGCCGTCCGGCACTACCAGGTTCAGCAGCCAGCTGACGACGCCGACGACCAGGGCACCGAAGACCGCGCTCGGCCAGAAGTTCTCGACGTGGAACGGCAGGTTGAGCCCGCCGGCGATCCAGCTGACGAACCAGAACAGCAGACCGTTGACGATGATCGCGATGAGACCGAGGGTGAGGACGTAAAGGCCGCAGCCGATGGTCTTGATGATCGGTCGAAGGAACATGTTGATGAGACCGAAAATCACCGCCACGACGATGATCGTGCCGATCTTTTTCGCCGTTGAGTCGGTGGTGAGTTGGACGCCACTGATCAACAGGGTGGATATCCACAGAGCGACCGCGCTGACCGCTAGCCGGATGAGATAGCTCATGCGCGGCATCCTGTCATGTGCGAGCAAGCCCGGCTAGACCGGCCAGACCGGTGGAGCGACGGGATTCCACGGCCGGTGCGGACAGTTGCGCCCAGCTCACCGCACCGTCACTGATGATCGCAATCATGTCGCCTTCGATGCGAGACAGCCATGCGCCGGCTCGTGTCAACCGCAGTGCGCTCGCCACGAGCGCCGCCTCCGGTTGCGAGATCGGCTGACACACGACGACATCGGCGCTCGCCAGTGTGGCACTGTCGGCCGGCGTCAGATGTTCGAATGCGGCGATCGCCACCGGCACGGCCGGCACCGATCCGGAGCCGCCGGACAGCGCTCGTAGCCGTCCGGATAGGACCCGCGCGGCCACCGGACCGCCCACGACGGCGAGCCGGAGCGGGGTCGTGCGGTTGGGGTCGAGTTGCAGGAAGACCGGTAAGCCGC
>DATCXD010000043.1:0-6269 GCA_036566005.1 Micromonosporaceae bacterium
AGCCGATCGAGCCGCGCGACGGATGAGGCCTGGTCGGACAGCAATGAAGAGCCGCCCTACGATCCCGAGTTCGACGGACCGATCACGGCCGGGCACGTCGGATTCGATCCCGGCGACGAGCCGGACGACGACGCGGACGCCGAGACGGTACGCCAGACCAGCGAACAGCAAGCCCTCGACCTTCTACGCGATGCACTGGGCGCGGAGAAGATCGCTGAGATCGACAACCGCTGATTTGTGCACGGCCCGGCGCGGTTCGAGCGTCGGTAATGACCCGAATGCCAGCCGTCCATTACCGCTGCCGCGCTCGGTCAGCCCCGTGAGCGGGCATAACTCGCGTGCGCCAGCAGGGATTCGACCGGTACCGTCAGCCCGTGCGCCGGGACCTCAGCATCTTTCGTCACCGCCGGTTCGCGCTGCTTTTCGCGGCGCGGACCAGCGCGGTGCTGGGCGCCTCCATCGGTCCGGTCGCGCTCGCCTTCGGCATCCTCGGCCTTCGGTCCGGCACGCCGACGCGGTTGTCGGTCGTGCTGGCGGCCGAGTCGGTCGCGATCCTGCTGACGCTGTTGATCGGTGGTGTCATCGCCGATCGGTTGCCGCGCTACCAGGTGATGTACGCGTCCGATGGATTGTCCGCCGTCGCGTGGGCGACGATCGGCGTGATGCTGCTGACCGGCTGGGCGCCGATCGGCGTGTTGGCCGGCGTCGCCGTGCTTGCCGGCGCCGGCACGGGACTGTTCTGGCCGGCCATGACCGGAGTTATCCCGGAGGTCGCTCCGTCGGCGCAATTGCAGGCGGCGAACGGGTTTCTCCGGCTCGGTGAGAACGGCTCGCGCATCCTCGGCGTGGCCATCGCAGGTGCGATGGTCGCGCTGGTCGGGGCGGGCTGGGCGATGCTGATCAACGCGGCCGGCTTCGCGATCTCGGCTCTACTGCTGACCCGGCTGCGGTTGCCGCGGACCGGCACGATCGAAGCCAGCAACATCATCGCCGACCTGCGTGAGGGCTGGCAGGAATTCACGTCCAAGCAGTGGCTCTGGGTCGTCGTCGCCCAATTCTCGATCCTCGTGGGTGGACTCGAGGCGTTCTACGGTGTCCTGGGCCCGGTCGTCGCGAAGCGGGAGCTCAATGGCGCGCCGAGCTGGTCGATCGTGCTCGCGGGCGAGTCGATCGGCATGCTCGTCGGTGTCGTGATCGCGATCCGGATCCGGCCCCGCCGGCCGATCCTCACGGGCGTGCTGCTGACGTTTCCGCTCGCCTTGGCGCCGCTGCTGCTCGGGCTCGGTGCTCCGGTGCTCGTGGTGGCGGCCGGTGCTCTGGTCGGCGGCCTCTGCGTCGACATCTTCGCCGTTCTGTGGGAGACGACGATGCAGCGCAGCGTGCCCGAGGCGGCGCTGTCGCGGGTGAGTTCGTATGACGCGCTGGGCTCATTGCTGTTCGGCCCGGTCGGCGTCTTGGTCGCCGGACCGCTGGCCGGATGGCTCGGCGCCCGCCATGCGCTGCTCGTCGTGGCCGCGTCCGTCGTCGTACCGACGGCTTTGGCGCTGTTGTCGCCGGGTGTCCGGAACATGCAAATGCCGGCTGCGGTGGACGGTGATCGTGCGGACCTCACGCCCGTTACCTCCGGTACCACCGTCATCGCGCCGTTGCCCATCGCGTCCGCGGTCGGCGGGTCTGCCGCCGGACCGTAGCGTCAAGATCCGGTCGGGCCGGCGGCCGGGCGTGCCGCCGGCATCACCGCACGCCGCCGGATACGCTGGCAGGACTAAGTCGTGTAACGAAGCGATGTCCGGCAGAGTGGAGACTCATCGTGCGGCCCGGTGGACAGCCCAACATGCAGCAGCTGATGAAGCAGGCGCAGCAAGTGCAGCAGCAGATGGTCGCCGCGCAGCAAGAGTTGGCCGAGGCCGAGGTCACCGGCACGGCCGGCGGCGGTCTCGTCACGGTCACCTGCAACGGCGGCGGCGAGGTGATGGCCGTCAAGATCGATCGGTCGATCGTCGATCCGGACGACGTGGAGACGCTGGAAGATCTCGTGATGCTCGCCTTCCGTGACGCGACCGATGCCGCGCGTGCTCTGACCGAGGAGAAGATGGGCCCGCTCGCGGGTGGCCTCGGCGGCATGGGATTGCCCGGCTTCTGACGTGTACGAAGGTGCTCTCCAAGATCTGATCGACGAGCTCGGTCGGCTGCCCGGCGTCGGGCCGAAAAGCGCTCAGCGCATCGCGTTCTACCTGCTCGCAGCGGACCAGGTCGACGTGAAGCGCCTCGCAGCGTCCCTCATCCGCGTCAAGGACGAGGTGCGCTTCTGCGCGACGTGCTTCAACGTCGCCGAGGGCGAGCAGTGCCAGATCTGTCGCAATCCGCGGCGCTCCGGTGAGGTGCTGTGCGTCGTCGAGGAGCCCAAGGACGTGGTGGCCGTCGAGCGTACGGGCGAGTTCCGCGGCCGCTATCACGTGCTCGGCGGCGCGATCAATCCGCGCGAAGGCGTCGGTCCGGACAACCTGCGGATCCGGGAGTTGATGACACGGCTCGCCGACGGCGAGGTCAAGGAACTGATCCTTGCGACCAACCCGAACACCGAGGGTGAGGCGACGGCGACCTATCTCGCCCTTCTCGTCAAGCCGATGGGCATTGCGGTGACGCGGCTTGCGAGTGGGCTACCGGTGGGTGGCGACCTTGAGTACGCCGACGAGATAACGCTCGGCCGCGCGTTCGAGGGCCGCCGGGCGCTGTAGGCCGCGCGTTCGAGGGGCGCCGGGCGCTGTAGGCCGCGCGTTCGAGGGCGCGCCGGCGCTGTCGGCTTTCGTGGCCCGGGGCGTTACAGATCGGACAGTCGGTTGGACTTTCCCGTCCGCTGGTTGCGATCGCTGCCGATCCGGCCATCGTCCCGGTCAGACCATGCCGGATCCCGCCGGATCCGGCATACCGGGCCGATACGGCGAAACAGTCTTGACGCCGATCTGTCCACCAGCGACCGTTTCCGCACCCTGAACGTCACGTCGGCGTGCACTAGCTGGCACTTTGAGCCGCCTCATCAGACGTCCGCAGCGTCGGAAAGGCCCGAAAATTAGGTCACGAGACCATAACGGCTGGGCCTGGAGTTGGTTACGAGGCCTCCGGCCCCTTGACCGCGACGGCTACCTGCGACGACCCTCTCCCACATAGCGGTCGGGCACCCTGCCCGCCCGCTCGCATGTAGGCACAAGGTTTCCGGGGTAGCCCGGCCCGCACCACGTCTACAACAGCATGGTCCTAGGCTGTCGAGCAGGCAGCTAGACGTCGGGATCACGAAGCGGGGTCCGACGGTGCGGGCTGCCGGCAGGCAGTGAAGGGCAGGGGCCTGGCATGGTCATGGGACCAGAACCGTCGACGACGGCGACGGATCTTGTCGACGAACCTGTGTCCGCCCTGGACGGCAGTGTCACCGCGGTCGAAGGACGCTCGCTCGGCCGGATCGCCTGGACCCGACTCAAGCGCGACCGAGCGGCGATGATGTCCGCCGGCATCATCGTGTTTCTCGTCCTGGTCGCAATCCTGGCGCCGGTGATCACCAACCTGCTCGGCCATCCGCCGAACGAATATCACAGCAATCTCGTGTCCGAGGACGACAGCCTGCCGATCGCCGGCTTCGGCGGCATCACCCGGCACTTCCTGTTCGGCGTCGAGCCGGTCAATGGGCGAGACCTGTTCAGCCGCGTCGTCTACGGATCCCGGATCTCGCTGATCATCGCGTTCTTCGCGACCACGCTCTCCGTGGCGATCGGCGTGTTCTTCGGCATCGTCGCGGGCTACTTCGGCGGCTGGGTGGACACCGTGATCAGCCGAACGATGGATGCGTTTCTCGCCTTCCCACTGCTGCTGTTCGCGTTCGTGCTGGCCGGCGTCATCCCGGATCACTCGTTCGGTTTGTCCGGCGACACCCTGCGCGTCGTGATCCTGATCTTCATCATCGGCTTTTTCAGCTGGCCGTACGTCGGCCGCATCATCCGTGGCCAGGCGCTGTCCATCCGAGAGCGCGAGTACGTCGAGGCGTCGCGAAGTCTCGGCGCCCGTCCGATGTTCATCATCTTCCGCGAGGTGCTGCCAAACCTGATGGCGCCGATCCTCGTTTACACCACCCTGCTGATCCCGACGAACATCCTGTTCGAGGCCGCGCTGTCCTTTCTCGGCGTTGGCGTCCCGCCACCCACTCCCACATGGGGCGGCATGCTCTCGGACGCGGTCCAATGGGCCACGGTCGACCCCTGGTTCATGCTCTTCCCCGGCATTGCCATCTTCATCACCGTGTTGGCGTTCAACCTCTTCGGTGACGGACTTCGTGACGCGTTCGATCCCCGATCGCGTTAGTTCCACCTCTGGCCCGCGCGCGCGGTCCGGATCACGTAAAGGAAGGGTGTTACTCCCATGAAGAGACGACCAGCTATCGCGGCGTTGGCTGCCGCGACGGCGTTCGCGCTCGCCCTGACCGGTTGCGGCTCGGGCACCTCGTCATCGTCATCCGGTTCTACGAAAGCGGCGACGCCGAAGTTCAACGCGGCCAACGGCGCCATCTTCAACCCGTCCACTAAAAAGGGCGGCACCATCTCGTACGCGAACAGCGGCGACTGGGACAACCTCGACCCAGCGGACACGTACTACGGATATTCGTGGGACTTCATCCGCTACTACGGCCGTTCGCTCGTGATGTTCAAGCCCGCCCCCGGCGACGCGAGCACCCAGCTCGTCCCGGACCTTGCGACGTCGCTCGGCGTGCCGAGCGACAACAACAAGACGTGGACATACCACATCCGGCCAGGCCTCAAGTATTCCGACGGCACGACGATCACCACGAAGGACATCAAGTACGACGTCGAGCGCTCGCTCGACAAGACGGTGTTCCCGAACGGCCCGGCATACTTCAACGCCTTCCTCGACCTGCAGGGCTACACGAGCCCTTACAAGGACACGTCGCCGGACAAGCTGGGCCTCAAAGCGATCGAGACGCCGGACGACAACACGATTGTCTTCCACCTGAACCAGCCGTTCTCCGAGTTCGACTACTTCGCGATGCTGCCGGCGACCATTCCGGTGCCGCCGAAGGCTGACACCGGTGCGTCGTACAAGGAACACATCGTGTCGAGCGGCCCGTACATGTTCGACTCGTACGTCGCCGGCAAGAGCTTCTCGCTCAAGCGCAACCCGAACTGGGACCCGAAGTCGGATCCGAACCGGCCGGCCCTTCCGAACAACATCACCGTCAAGCTGAACGTCAACGCCGAGGACATCGACAAGCAGTTGCTCAACGGCACGCTCGACGTCGCCGTCGACGCCACCGGCGTTCAGAGCGACACGCAGGCGCAGATCGTGAACAACCCGCAACTCAAGGCACGGGCGGACCTCGCGCCCCTGGCGCGACTCTGGTACACGACGATCCAGAGTGACGTCCCGCCGTTCGACAACATCGACTGCCGCAAGGCAGTCGAACTCGCCGCCGACCACGACGGCTTCCTGCGCGGCTTCGGTGGCACGTACGGTGGCGTGATCGCGACCAGCCTCATGCCGCCGATCCTGCCGGGCGCGACGAAGGCCGATCCGTACAACTTCATGGCGAACAAGAACGGTGACGTTGCGGCGGCCAAGGCCGAGCTGGCCAAGTGCGGCAAGCCCAACGGATTCACGACGAACATGTCCTACCGCGCCGAACGGCCGAAGGAGAAGGCCGAAGGCCAGGCCATCCAGGCGTCGCTCGCAAAGGTCGGCATCACGGTGAACCTCAAGCCGTATCCGCAGGGCGACTACTTCAAGCTGTACGCCGGCAAGCCGGCCTACGTTGAGGCGAACGACCTCGGCCTGGCCGCCATGGGATGGGGCGCCGACTGGCCGGACGGCTTCGGCTACCTGTCGCAGATCGTGGACAGCCGCGTCATCCGCGCGAGCGGCGGCAACACGAACCTCGGCGTCAAGGACCCCAAGGTCGACGCAATGATCGACAAGGCGCTCGTGACGACCGATGCGACGGCACGTAACCAGATCTGGGGCCAGATCGATGCACAGGTCATGGATGACGCCTACATCCTTCCCGGAGTGTGGGCGAGTGTCCTGCTCTACCGGCCGCAGAATCTAACGAATGTCTTTATCAGCAACAGCTTCGGCGGCTACGACTACATGGCGCTTGGTGTGAACAGCAGCTGACTCAGGTCGGCTGTCGACAACATCAACATAAGTGACCGAAGGCAGGTGAAGGCACAGATGGCCGGCGGGTGTGACGCCCGCCGGCCATCGTCGCC
>DATCXD010000046.1:0-3457 GCA_036566005.1 Micromonosporaceae bacterium
CTCGGGCACCAAGCACCGGCTCACCACCGAGCGGATCACGATGGAGCCCTTCGACCTGCGCGACAGGGCGCGCCACGACCTCGTCATCGACCGCCTCGCCTACTGGTACTACCACCCGCGCGAGTGGCTCAAGAAGGTCGCGCTGATGGACGGCGTCTACTTGCTGAACAGCCCGTTCACCTTCCAGTCGATGGAGAAGCACGCCGCCTACTGCGCGATGATCCGGCTCGGGCTGCATGTGCCCGAGACGGTTCTGGTGCCGTACAAGCACCCGCTCGACAACGCCCGGTACGCGTACACCGCGGCCCGCTACAACCAGCCCTTCGATCTGGACGAGGTCGCGCGGCCGCTCGGCTATCCGCTGTTCATGAAGCCGTACGACGGCGGCGGCTGGGTCGGCGTCTCGCGCATCCGCAACAGCGCCGAGTTGCACGAGGCGTACGACGCGTCGGGCGAACGACTGATGCACCTGCAGCAGTCGGTCGAGGGCTACGACGTGTTCGTCCGGTCGCTGTCGATCGGACCGGAGACGATGGTCATGAAGTTCCGGCCCGACCTGCCGATGCACGATCGCTACGCCGTCGATCACGGTTTCCTGGGTCCAGTCACCGGCGACGAGGTGCTGTCCATCTCCCGCGTGGTCAACTCGTTCTTCCGGTGGGAGTTCAACTCCTGCGAAATGCTGATCCGCGACGGCGTCGTCTACCCGATCGACTACGCGAACGCCTGTCCGGACGTGGCGATCACATCGCTGCACTACTACTTTCCGTGGGCGATGGCGGCACTGCTGCGGTGGAGCGTCTACTGCGTCGTGACCGGCCGTACGTTGCGCGTCGACACCGACACCGCTCGGTATTTCGAGATCGCCGATCGCGCCGAGTTGTCGTACGAGGAGAAGCTCGCCGGCTACCGGCGACTGTCGGACGAGCACTTCGACACCGAGCGCTACGCCGAATTCTGCGCCATGCGGCTCGGTCACGTCGACGACCTCGTGTACGACTGGGTCGGCTCGGCCGATTTCGACGCGTTGCTGGTCGACACCGTCCGGGTGACGTACCCGGCCGCCGAACACGACCGGTTCGTCGCCCACTTCCGTGGACTCGTCGGGATGGGGGTGTCCGAGCGGGCGGGTGCGTCGTAGCCCACCTGCGCATACGCTAAATGGAACGCGGCAGAGGCGGGCAGCGCACCGGCACGCCGGCGAGGGCAGGGTCTCATGGGTCGACACGTGGCACTCCAGACGTTCAGTCGGGCGGACCGGACCCGCTATCGGGAGAAGATCCGCAGCAACCTCGACGTGCTCGCCCGGATGCTGGCCGAGGCGACATTCGAGGCCGCAACGCCGATGACCGGCCTGGAGATTGAGTTCAACCTCGTCGATTCGGCCGGTGACCCGGTGATGCGCAACGCCTCTGTCCTCAGCGAGATCGCCGACCCGGATTTCGTGACCGAGCTCGGCCAGTTCAACATCGAGATCAACGTGCCGCCGCGGGCGCTCGCCGGCGACGGCCTGACCGCCTTCGAGAACCGGATCCGCGACAGCCTCAACACGGCCGAGCAGCGGGCCGCGGCGATCGGTGTCCACCTCCTGATGGTCGGCATCCTGGCCACGCTGACCCGCGACCATCTGACCGAGGAGACACTGTCCGCCGATCCCCGCTACACGCTGATCAACGACCAGATCTTCGCCGCCCGCGGCGAGGACATCGCGATCGAGATCACCGGCGTCGACCGGCTCCGGGTGCATTGCGACTCCATCGCCCCGGAGGCCGCGTGCACGAGCGCCCAATTGCACGTACAGGTTGCGCCGGAGAACTTCGCCGCCTATTGGAACGCGTCGCAAGCGATCGCCGGCGTCCAGGTCGCATTGGCCGCGAACGCGCCGCATCTCTTCGGCCGGGAACTCTGGCGGGAAACGCGCGTGCCGCTGTTCGAACAGGCCACCGACACGCGGGCCGACGAGCTCAAGGCTCAGGGGGTACGGCCACGCGTCTGGTTCGGCGAGCGCTGGATCACGTCGATGTTCGACCTCTTCGAGGAGAACGTCAGCTACTTCCCCGCGTTGCTGCCGATCTGCGACGACGAGGACCCGGTCGACGTCTTCGATCGCGGACAGACCCCGACGCTGCCCGAGCTCACGCTGCACAATGGCACGATCTACCGCTGGAACCGGCCCATCTACGCGGTCGTGGACGGCCAGCCCCACCTGCGCGTCGAGAACCGGGTGCTACCGGCCGGCCCCACGGTCGCTGACATCCTCGCCAATGCCGCGTTCTATTTCGGCCTCGTCCGTACGCTGGCCGAGCAGGACCGCCCGATCTGGACGCAGATGTCGTTCAGCGCGGCCGAGGAGAACTTCCACAGTGGCGCCCGGCACGGCATCGACGCGTCCCTGTTCTGGCCCGGGGTCGGCACCGCACCGGTCACCGAACTGGTGCTGCGCCGGCTGTTGCCGCTGGCCGCGGCCGGACTCGACCGCTGGGGCGTTGCCGCGGCCGATCGGGACCGGTTTCTCGGCATCATCGAGGGGCGGTGCGTCAGCGGCCGCAACGGTGCCAGCTGGCAGGTCGCCGCGCTGCGGCACGCCCACCCGGCCGCCTCGGACGGCGCCGGCGGCCGACCAGCCGACGCTCTCCGTGCCATGGTGTGCGACTACCGCGAACTGATGCATACGAACGAGCCGGTGCACGAATGGCCGTTTCCGGCAACGGCGCCGAGGCCCCGCGGCCCGTCCGGGAATTAGGTTGGATCTCGGCGTTTCGGTTGATGTTGATCGGGTGCCGGGGGATCATGTCTCGCGTCCGTACGCATCGGGAGGTCAGTATGTCCACATCACCTGCACCCAGCGGCCCAGGCGCCACACCGGAACCACAAGCGGGCGGCTTCAACCCGGCGACGGGACTCAACCCCGGAGCCAGCCTCGGGGGTGGCCCGGGGACCGGACTGCCGGGCGGCCCGGGCGGACCGGTCAACCTACCGTCGGCCGGCGGTCCCCAGGCGGATCCGGGCCGAGCGACGGTGACCATCGCGACGTACGACACCTACGCCGAAGCACAACGCGCGGTCGACTACCTCAGCGACAACAAATTCCCCGTCGAGCACACCGCCATCATCGGCACCGACCTGCGATTGGTGGAGAACGTGACCGGCCGGCTCACCGTCGGGCGCGCCGCCCTCGCCGGTATCGCCAGCGGCGCCTGGTTCGGCCTGTTCTTCGGCCTGATCATCGGCATCTTCACGAACTCCAACTGGTTCGGCGTCATCATCACGACGGTGCTCATCGGCGCCGCGTGGGGCGCGATCTTCGGCGCGATCGCGCACGCCGCGACCGGCGGGCGACGCGACTTTACTTCGCGCAGCACGCTGCAGGCGCGCCAATACGCGGTGACGGTCGACGCCGCGCGGGCCGACGAGGCCCGCCACATGCTCGTCCAGATGAACTGGCGGGCCAGCGGCG
>DATCXD010000073.1:0-5229 GCA_036566005.1 Micromonosporaceae bacterium
CCGGCTGGACGTCCGGCCGCCGAGCGCGAGCCGGTCGACGCGTGACCATCCTCTTCGTGATCGTCGGTGCGATGATCGGCGCGCCGTTGCGCTATCTGACCGACCGCGCGGTCCAGGCCCGCCACGATTCGGCGTTCCCCTGGGGGACGTTCGCGGTCAACGTCGCCGGGTCGTTCGTCCTAGGCCTGCTCATCGCCGGTGCGGCCAGGCAGGGCCTGTCGCCGCACGTCGTCGCCTTCGTGGGTACGGGATTCTGCGGCGCTGTGACGACCTATTCCACATTCAGCTACGAATCGGTACGGCTCGCCGAGGACGATGCCCGGTTCTATGCCGTTGCCAACGTCGTGGCGAGCGTGGTCGCCGGCCTCGGAGCGGCGTTCTTCGGCGCCGCGGTCGCCCAGGCGATCTGGGGGTGAGACCGAGTGTGCGAACGCCCTGATGGCAGGATGCCGGTAAGCGTTCGATCTTCGCGAGGAGTGGTCCGATGACCGAGTCCGTACCCACGCCGAGTGGCGGCGCCGACGTGACCACGGTCGACTTCCTGGCCCGCGTGCCCGAGGCCCGACTGCTGCGGCTGCGGGTCGTCGGCCTCGACGAGATCGGGACGACCACTCGGGCCGTACGCCTCGCGAGCGACGATCTGGCCGGCTTCGCGTACGCACCCGGGCAGGATCTGATGCTCCTGGTCGATGCGTCCGGCGGCCGGATCATCCGCCGCCGTTACACGATCCGCCGCTTCGACGCGTCGGCGAACGTCCTCGAGCTAGACGTGATCACCGACAGCGACGGGCCGGGCGGCCGCTGGCTGCGTGGTCTGGCGGTGGGGGACGAGGTCGAGGGCATCGGACCGCGCGGGAAGATCACTCTGGCCCAGGGCGTCGACTGGCACCTGTTCATCGGCGACGACGTCGCGCTGCCGGCATTCGCGTCGATGATCGAAGCGCTGCCGGCCGGTGGTCGGGCGATCGTCATCGGAGACGTCGTGGCCGTGGCCGACCAGGCGATCATCGACACGACCGTACCGGTGGAACTGGATCTGATTTGGCGCCACCGCGACGGCGCGCCGGCAGGCGTTGCGGATGCGCTGGTGGCCGCGGTCGGGGACGTGGCCCTGCCGGCCGGCGTCGGCCACGCGTACGTGTTCGGCGAGGCGTCCGTGGTCAACGCCATCCGCGATGCGCTGATCGTGCGGGGCCTTTCGGCCGAGCAGATGTCGGTCAAGGCCTATTGGGGTCTCGGGCGCGCGAACGCAAGTCACGGTGAGCCACTGCGAAGCAGCTGACGCCAAGCGGAGCGGGTGACGCCGCGGAGGAGTTGATCACCGGAATTGCCGTGGCTTCGCGGCGGTTACCGGTCACGATCGAATAGGTTGCCATTTGATCCATAGGTTGCCATTTGGAGGTGGCCATGCAGGACCGGTCGATTCAGGAGCACATTTCCGAGCTTGTCGAGGAAGAACATCTACTGCGGCGCGGTGTCCAGGACGGCACCGTGAGCGCCGACGCGGAGCACGCGCGGCTGCGTCAGCTCGAGGTCGAGCTCGACCAGGCCTGGGACCTGCTGCGCCGACGGCGGGCAGCCCGGGACAACAACGAGAACCCGGACGGCGTCGCCGTTCGCCCGGCCAGCGAGGTCGAGGGCTACCGGCAGTAGGCCGGCGATCATGGTGTGGGAGCGCTCACGCTCTGAGCGAACATCGCCGGGGAACAATGTGGGGCCGCAGGGACTTGAGCGTGAATGACTCAAGTTCTGACGATCCCCTGAGGTGTTAAATGGCTACTCTTCCCGTTCTGCCGCTCACCGATCACGTCCTGCTCCCCGGCATGGTCGTTCCGGTGACGCTTGACGGCGGCACGCAGGCCGCAGTGGACGTGGCCCGGGCGAGCGCTGAGAACACGCTGCTCGCCGTGCCACGCCTCGACGGCGAATATGGTTCGGTCGGCACGATTGCCAAGATCGAGCAGGTTGGTCGGCTGTCCAGTGGTGAGGCCGCCGCGGTGATCCGTGGTGTGGCTCGGGCGCGGATCGGATCGGGCGTGCCCGGTTCCGGCGCCGCCCTCTGGGTCGAGGCGACCGAGATCGAGGAACCGGCTCCGACCGGTCGCGCGCGCGAGCTGGCGCGTGAATACAAGGCTCTCGTCACATCCGTGCTGCAGAAGCGCGGAGCGTGGCAGGTCATCGACGGCGTCGAGCGGATGACCGACCTCTCCGAGCTGGCGAACTCAGCCGGCTACGCGCCCTGGCTCACCTTGGAGCAGAAGGCGCGACTGCTCGGCACGGACGACCTGACCGAGCGGTTCGAGCTTCTCGTCGGCTGGGTGCGCGAGCACCTCGCCGAACAGGAGGTCAGCGACAAGATCACCGAGGATGTCCGCGACGGTATCGAGAAGGGCCAACGGGACTTCCTACTGCGCCAGCAGCTCGCCGCGATCCGCAAGGAGCTGGGCGAGGACGAGCCGGACGGCGCGGGCGACTACCGTACGCGCGTGGAGTCGGCCGACCTGCCGGACAACGTCCGCGAGGCCGCCCTCCGCGAGGTCGGCCGCCTGGAGCGGGCCAGCGACGCCTCTCCCGAGTCGGGCTGGATCCGCACCTGGCTGGACACCGTCCTGGAGATGCCGTGGACGACCCGGACCGAGGACAACACGGACCTCGGCGGGGCCCGGTCGGTGCTCGACGCCGACCACGCCGGCCTGGCCGACGTGAAGGACCGCATCCTGGAATACCTGGCCGTTCGTAACCGTCGCGCCAACCGTGGTCTGCACGCGGTCGGTGGCCGTGGCTCGGGTGCCGTGCTGGCCCTGGTCGGACCGCCCGGGGTCGGCAAGACCTCGCTCGGCGAGTCGGTGGCGCGGGCGCTCGGACGGAAGTTCGTCCGGGTCTCGCTCGGCGGCATCCGCGACGAGGCCGAGATCCGCGGACACCGGCGCACGTACGTCGGTGCGCTGCCCGGCCGGATCGTGCGGGCGATCCGCGAGGCCGGTTCGATGAACCCGGTCGTGCTGCTCGACGAGATCGACAAGGTCTCGGCCGGTTACGCCGGCGATCCGGCGGCGGCCCTGCTCGAGGTGCTGGACCCGGCGCAGAACCACACGTTCCGGGATCACTACCTGGAGGTCGACCTGGACCTGTCGGACGTGCTGTTCCTGGCGACGGCGAACGTCGTGGAGAACATCCCCGGCCCGTTGCTGGACCGCATGGAGCTGGTCGCGCTCGACGGATACACCGAGGACGAGAAGGTCGCCATCGCTCGTGACCACCTGTGGCCACGGCAGCTCGACCGGGCCGGCCTTGGCCACACGCCGATCGACGCGGCTGAGATCGCTCAGGCGGACGCGACGGTCAGTATCGACTCGCAGATCGTCACCGATGTCGACGTGACGATCGACGAGGCGGCACTACGCAAGGTTGCCGGTGAGTACACCCGCGAGGCGGGCGTGCGGCAGCTGGAGCGGGCGCTTGCACGCATCCTGCGCAAGGTTGCCGTCAAGATCGCGGAGGACCCGTCGGCCCTGCACATCGGCGCCGACGACCTGGTGCCCTACCTCGGTCGGCCGCGCTTCGAGTTCGAGTCGGCCGAGCGTACGGCGGTGCCCGGCGTGGCCACCGGCCTCGCGGTCACCGGCGCGGGTGGCGATGTCCTGTTCATCGAGGCAACCGCGATGGAGGGCGAGGGTGGACTGACCCTCACCGGCCAGCTCGGCGACGTGATGAAGGAGTCGGCGCAGATCGCGCTGTCCTACCTGCGGTCGCACGGTGCCGAACAGGGCATCGACGTCGGCACGCTGAG
Organism: Micromonosporaceae bacterium; assembly: GCA_036566005.1. Lineage (GTDB taxonomy): Bacteria > Actinomycetota > Actinomycetes > Mycobacteriales > Micromonosporaceae > DASQPR01. Next base: position 3,791 of record DATCXD010000073.1, read on the forward strand.
TGGACGACGGTTGCACGTGCACGTGCCGGCGGGCGCGGTGCCGAAGGACGGTCCGAGTGCCGGCATTACCATGGTGACCGCGCTAGCATCGCTCGCCTCCGGGCGTCCGGTGCGGCCGGAGTTCGGCATGACCGGCGAGGTCACGCTGTCCGGCCGGGTGCTGCCGATCGGCGGCGTCAAGCAGAAGCTGCTCGCGGCGCATCGGGCCGGCCTCACCGAGGTCATCATCCCGGCCCGCAACGAGCCAGACCTCGATGACCTGCCCGAGGAGATCCGCTCCGAGCTGACCGTCCACCCGGTCCGGGACGTCGCCGACGTGCTCGCGCTTGCGCTGCGCTCGGCCGAGGTCGAGATCCCGGCGGACGACAGCCGGCACGGGGGTCGCCTCGCGGCGGCCGCGTAGCAACGGGGCACGACCGAGGCACATAGCACTACCTGTTCACAGATAGAACGAACGCCGCGCTACCCATCCGGGTGGCGCGGCGTTCGCGCGTCCGGTGGGGTTGACAGCGCCGCATCCATCGTGGACGGTCGCAGTGCAAACCTGGGGAGGTCGGCGTGACGCGTACGGGTCGTTGGCTGGGTGTGGCGGTGATGGCATCGGCGGCGCTCACCGCGGCCGCGTGCACGTCGGCGAAGGACACGTCGAAGCCGGTCGCTGCGGTCACCACACCGGCGACCACCGCGGCGCCGAGCCCGGAACAGGCCAAGATCCTGGCCGCGTACGACGGCTTCATGAAGGCATACGTCGCGACGTTCGACGGGAAGAACCCGGCGGTCGTCGGTGGCGACCTCACGCTGTACGGCGGATCCGGGCACGGCGGTCTCGACACCGACCTCGCCAGCGCCGAGGCGGCGCGGGTGAACGCGACCGGCAAGCCGTCCTGGACGACGCCGACGGTCACCGTCGACGCCGAGCATGGCCAGGCGGTCGGGACGAACTGCTTCGATCCCGGCACCTGGAAGACGGTCAGCATGTCGTCGCATCAGCCGACCAAACCGCCGGCCGGGTCCGCGGTCGACAAGCCGCGGCCGGCCTATCCCACCGACGCGGCCGGCACGTATCAGACCGTGACCACGTTCGACCAGGAGGGCACCGGCACATGGGTGGTGTTCGCGATCGTCGCGCATCGCTCGCAGTCGTGCTGACGGTGGCGTTGCCGGTGCCGGCGAATGTGGTGGCCTGAGCGCGTTCGACTCCACTCTGGACAGAGTACGCATCGAAGGTTGACAATGAGCCAGGCTCGTTACTGACCCGTCAGTAACAACGCCGCTCCACCCGGCGGCGTGCCGACCCCAATGCCGCCGCGCCATCACCCCCGGCACGGCGGTCGGCCTACCCAGCCCCCGGGAGGACCAGGTGCGCACACTGCGTTCGGTCACGCTCGTTGTCGGTTTCGTCGCGGCCATCGGCGCCGCCCTATTCGTGGCTACGCCGG
>DATCXD010000078.1:0-3534 GCA_036566005.1 Micromonosporaceae bacterium
CCGGCGGGCCCGAGCCAGGGCGCGGGCCGATGAACTACTCGACGTCTTCGACCTGACCGACGCGGCCAACCGGCAGGTGAGCAAATACTCCGGTGGTATGCGCCGTCGCCTCGACATCGCCGCCAGCATCGTCATCACACCGGAGCTCATCTTCCTCGACGAGCCGACGACCGGGCTCGACCCGCACAGCCGCAACCAGGTGTGGCAGATCGTACGAGCACTCGTCGCCAACGGCAGCACGGTGCTGCTCACCACGCAGTACCTCGACGAAGCCGACCGACTCGCCGACCGGATCGCGGTGATCGACCACGGCACCGTCATCGCCGAGGGCACCAGCACTGAGCTCAAGAACTCGGTCGGAGCCGGCAAGCTGCGGGTCCGGATGGCCGACGCACGACAGCGGGCGGAGGCGATGGCGTTGCTGGCGGCCACCCTTGGGGTTCAAGCGAAGCCCGAACCCGATCCGACGCTCCTTTCCACGAGCTCCGTTTCCCCGCAACACGCCGCCCACGTGCTTGCCGAACTGGACCGCGCCGGAATCGCCCTCACCGACTTCACCCTCGGCCAGCCGAGCCTGGACGACGTTTTCCTCGCCCTCACCGGCGACCCCGTAACCGGCACCGAGTTGGAGCCCGCATCATGACCGCTACCACGACATCACCTGCCACCACGACATCACCTGCCACCGCAGACCCGGCCCTGCGATCGGCACTGGCCACCAGCCAGCGGCCACAGGGAGCATCGGCGCTATCGGCATCACTGACCTTTGGCTGGCGCGCCCTGCTGAAGATCAAACACGTCCCCGAGCAACTCGGCGACGTCGTCGGCATCCCGATCATCTTCACGTTGCTGTTCACCTACCTGTTCGGCGGTGCCCTATCCGGATCCACCCACCATTACCTGCAGTTCCTGCTGCCGGGCAGCCTCGTGATGGCGGTGCTGATGGTCAGCATGTATGCCGGCATCGGGTTGAACACCGACCTCACCAAGGGCGTCCTCGACCGCTTCCGGGCCTTGCCGATCTGGCGACCGGCCGTGATCGTCGGCGCGCTGCTCGGCGACGCCGGCCGCTACCTGGTCGCCTCGACCCTGGTGATCGGGCTCGGCCTGGCGCTGGGCTACCGCCCCGCCGGCGGTGCCACCGGCGTGCTGTCGGCGGTAGCGCTGCTGCTGGTGTTCGCATTCGGTCTTGGCTGGCTCTGGAGCACCCTCGGCCTGCTCCTACGCGCTCCTAGCGCGGTCATGAACACCGGAATGCTGGTGCTGTTCCCTCTCACCTTCGCCAGCAACGTCTTCGTCGACTCGCACACCCTACCCAGCTGGCTACGCGCGTTTGTCCAGGTCAACCCCATCACCCACCTGGTCACCGCCGAACGCGCGCTCATGAACGGGACGGTCACCGCCGCACAGCTCGGCTGGGTACTGATCGCCTCAGCCACGTTGACCGCGCTGTTCGCGCCGCTCACGGTGCTCATCTACCGCACCAGACGATGACGACAAACTAAACACGGGCCGCGATGCTCAGCGGTGCCAACGGATGGACCATGCGCACGATTGTGTCCCCAATTTCGTCGCACGCTCGCAGGAGGTCCATCCACTGGGGGCAGACTTGGCCGACCGCACCTAGTCGCGTCGTCAGATGTCCGCGGCTGGCCGAGCGGCCAGAGCGACAGCGATGGCGAGGAGGCCGTCGCTGAATTCTACCGGTCCGACGGGAGTCGCTCACTTGATCATCGTCGGCGTGCTTCCCGGCCAAATGACACGCGTCGGTGGCGTAGTTGTTGTGGGCGTATGGCGTGGCCGATGCGCAGTTATACGAGCCGCGAACCGATGGTCATCGGGGCTGTCGCGGACTAGGCCGGCGTTGCCGCGCGTTGCCTGCGCATGGTCAGCACATACTCGACGAGTGAGATCAGCACCTGCTTCGTCGACTCGCGGCTGCGTGCGTCACACGCCACCACCGGTACGTCCGACGGGATCGCCAGCGCGTCCCGGACGTCCTGGGCGGAGTGGTACTGGTTGCCGTCGAAGCAGTTGATCGCGATCAGATACGGCAGGCGCCGATGCTCGAAGAAGTCGATCGCGGCGAAGCAGTCGGCCAGCCGCCGCGTGTCGACCATGACGACCGCACCGATCGCCCCCTTGACCAGTTCGTCCCACATGAACCAGAAGCGTGTCTGGCCCGGCGTGCCGAACAGGTAAAGGATCAGGTCACGGTCGATCGAGATACGCCCGAAGTCCATCGCGACGGTCGTCGTCGTCTTGCCGGGCACCTGCCGATTGTCATCGACGCCCACGCCGGCCGAGGTCATGATCGCCTCAGTGGTCAGCGGTGTGATCTCCGAAACCGATCCCACCAGCGTGGTCTTGCCCACGCCGAAACCACCGGCGATCACAATCTTCGCCGACGTGACCCGGCCCGACGGCATCCGGGCCATGTCAGAGCCTCCGAAGTCCACTCAGCACCCTTTCCAGCAGTTCCGTTCCGACCGAGTCATTGCTGTCGCCGTCGAACGACGTTGGCTCGTAAACCGCGACGAGTCCGTCGGCCGCCATGTCGGCGATGATCACTCGGGCAACGCCGAGTGGCAATTGCATACGAGCCGCTATCTCGGCGAGCGACTGGAGTCGCCCGTCGCACAACGACGCGATGTACTGATGTTCGCGTACGTGGGCCGTGCCCGACCGGAGGTCGTTGTTGCGGCCCCGCACGGTGGTCTCCACCAGTGCCTCGATCGCGATATCCAATCGGGGACGGGTCCGCCCCCGGGTGACGGCGTACGGGCGTACGAGCGCGCCGGTTGGTTCGTCCATCTCAGCCAACGTCGCTCACCTCCTCGGTGCCCGTTTACCGTCGCTCACCGCTGATCCGTCCGCCTCAGCCCATCATTCCCGCGGCGGCCCGGGGCGACGGCGTAAGAGCGTCGCCGACCCGGTCGACCAGCAGCGCCATCTCGTAGCCGACCTGGCCGACGTCGCATGTCCGCGCGGCCAATACCGCAAACGACGAGCCGTCCGAGATCGACATCAGGAAGAGGAACCCGTTGTCCATCTCGACGACGGTCTGCAACACGGCGCCGCCGTCGAAACACCGCGACGCGCCGACCGTGAGGCTCACCAAGCCGGACGCGATCGCCGACAACTGATCGGCGCGGTCACGCGGAAGGTCGCGGGACGAGGCGAGCAGCAGGCCGTCGGCCGAGACCGCCACTGCGTGCGCGACACCCGGCACGCGGTCGGCGAAGTTAGCCAACAGCCAGCTGAGATCCTGCGTTGTTGTCATCTGTCCTGCTCCTTGCCGCCGGGCGTGGGACGCCCGCTGGTCGACTCCGGTGATCCGTTGCTGTCGTCGGTCATCTGTTGGCGGCCACGTTGCACGCCGCGGTGGTATGCGGAGAGCAGCCCGCGGACGGCATCGGGCGACCGGCGGTTGCTGCCGGTGGCCGCACGCTCCACGCTGCCGGGCACGAGTTGGGCCAGGGGAACACGTCGCGGCAGGCCGCCCGGCGTTGTTCCACCGTCCACCGGCTCGGC